>DATGWQ010000209.1:0-3838 GCA_035299385.1 Bacteroidales bacterium
AAGAAGTCTGCCAGCAATGCAAACCCCGGTTCTGCACAAACGGTAATGCAAACGGCTGGGCATGTCCGTATGGATTGAATACCGGGGAGTTAAGCCAGAATTCGGATTGCGGGCTCTGCCTTGAATGTGTGAGGAGCTGCACCTTTAAAAATGTTTCCGTATTCAGTAATAAGGGTCTGGCAGCTCCATCGGCCCGCGACATGAGTGAAGCCTGGCTGTCGGTGGCCATCTTTACGACATCTGTCGTATATTCATTTCTTTACCTTGGTCACTGGCCTGTGCTGCGTGATTATGTCAATATACTCGATAAGCACAACTGGAATCTGTTTGCCCGTTACTCAGCCTCTTTCTGGATGCTCACTCTGGTTGCTGTTCCGTCGGTCCTTTACCTCCTGGCTTACACCGGTAAAAAGATCTCGGGAGAGAACGAAAGCACGAAAAATATCTTTTTGAAAAATGTTACATCGCTTATGCCGCTGGGACTTGCATTATGGATTGCGTTCGTTGTTCCCATGCTTTTTGTGAACGTAACATTCATTGCACAGTCATTGTCTGACCCATTCGGATGGGGCTGGGACTTTTTCGGAACGGCCAATATCCCATGGCAGCAGTTTATTCCCCAGTACATCCCATGGATCCAGGCAGCACTTGTGCTTGCAGGACTTCATTTCAGCCTGAGGAACCTTAGCCTTATGCCTAAGCAGCTGTTAATGCCCTCAAAGATACTTCTCCTCAGAGCTCCGATGGCATTATTTCTTATTGCGTCTGCCGCAGGAATGATGGTATTCTTTACCAACTGATGCAATTTTTATCCTGATCTGTACCTCTGAAAATTCATGTTTTTTGTTGTAAATTGCCTCCTTTAATGCCCAAAGGATTATGCCGGGAAATTAATTACGTAATTAATCACGTAATTAATTACGTAATTCTTTTGCCGGGCTATTGAGATTTAATTACAGTTTAATACCAACTTATGAAAGAATTAAAAAAAGACTTCAGGTGGTCGCTCGTGGTGCCGACCAGCATGGGAATCAGGATCACTCCCCTGAACGGGCAGCCCGTTCATTGCAGTGACACTTTCAATATGCAGGCAACAAGCGCTGAATCAAACGTGGTATCTGTTTCCTCCTCACTCGGACTGCCGGTGAAGGTGCTTACAACATTTGTAAAGGGAAGTCCCATTGCCAGGTTCATCAAGGATAATCTTGCAGGCAGGCATATCGACTGGGAAGGGCCTGAACTCGAGCAGGGAGGCCCGTGGGGTTACCGGCACCAGTTTAACATTGCCGACAGCGGCTATGGCTCACGTGGCCCACGGGTTCACAACGACCGGGCAGGTGAAGTCGGACGGACATTGAATATAAAGAATTTCGATCTTGAAAGACTCTTCGGCAAAGAGGGTGTTCAGATACTTCATCTTTCGGGCCTGATAGCAGCCCTCTCACCCGAAACAAGCACTTTCTGCCTCGAGCTTGCCAGGGCTGCAAAAAAGCACGGCACCCTGATCTCTTTCGACCTGAACTACAGGGCTTCTTTCTGGAAAGGCCGCGAAAAAGAGCTTGCTGCAAACTTTAAGGAGATGGCCGGCATTTCTGATATTCTCGTCGGAAACGAGGAAGATTTCCAGCTTTGCCTTGGCATCGAAGGCCCTGAAGCAGGAGGGAAGGAGCTCGCTTCGAAGATCGACAGCTTTAAGGAAATGATAAACCGTGTAAGGAAAGCCTTCCCTCATGCATCAGTATTTGCGACAACACTTCGCCAGGTGATCAGTACAAACGATCATATGTGGGGAGCAATAATGCTCGAGGGGGAGAAATGGCATGTTGTGGAGCCGAGGGAGATTCATGTCCTCGACAGGATAGGCGGCGGAGACGGGTTCGTGGGAGGTATGCTCTACGGAATACTGAAAGGATGGGATCCCGAAAAATGGATCCAGTTCGGCTGGGCTACAGGAGCGCTTGCAACGACTGTGTACACTGATTATGCTCTGCCGGCAGATGAGGACCAGGTATGGAGCATATGGAAGGGAAATGCAAGAGTGCAGAGATAATCACTCTGTGCACCTCTGTGCCTTCTCTGTGAGCTCTGTGTAACAGCTTTAAAAACTTACACAGAGTTACACAGAGTACCACAGGGATCAATTAAACAAATCCTTTAATTCGTAGTTCCCTTTTTTCAGATCCGAGATCAGCCAGCCCGAGTTAAGCTGGTTCCTGTTAAAATCCCTCACTTTGAAATACCAGCCGGGTATGCTGATGATGTGATAGACAACCTCTTCGGCATACTCGAATTTAATTGCGCCTGTACTGACAAGGTAGAGGAACACTGAAAGATTGTCGGGCCTGAAGCCGCTGTATGCATAGGCCTGCAGGTGGCCTTTGTCTTCAAGGGCTCTTCCAAGATTAAGGAAAGCTGTTTCGTTGCTGTTCGGTGAGATGAACCTCACCATCGTTGTATCAGTGAGAAAAACATCATCGAGGAAATCGCCCGCTGAAAGCATTACCCATTTTACACCGCCTTTACCGGTAACTTCCTGGTTGAGGAATATGCTTATTGTTTCTGGCTTCCCGTTAAAGGTCACCCTCGACCTTGCCTCGGCAATGATCCCTCCTGAGTGTTTGTCGAGGAGAATATTTTTGCCCGTCAGCTCCTTTATGAATTGCTGCTTCAGAGCCGAATACTCTGAGTAGTGGGCACTTTGCTTTGAATTCCTTTCATCGGAGGCATCGAAAAGACTGCTGATCATCTTTTCCCTGGGCATCTTTTTTATGAAAGCCGAGTCTGCAGGATTTCCCCTGAAATCAGTGCTGAGATTGAACCTGTCGGCAAATTCACCGAATTGCTTTACCCTGGCCGTAAAGATTTCCTCGTTTACCTTATCGGTACCGGCCAGCTGTTGTGACTGCAGGACAGAGGAAGTTGCCGCAAACAGAACAAGAAGGGAAAATATGAATTTTGACATTACGTACGTGTAAGCGCTTTGGTTTCAGTAGCCTTTATGTCACCCAGGTAGATCTTCCATCTCTTCTCCTGGAAGAACTTGTCCTCGACAATGTCAACGATTATCTCGATATCTTTCTTTGTAACATCCGAGTATTTGATCTGGTCATTCGTAAACCCGCTGAATTCCTGGATCACAGTTGCGGTGGAATAATATTTACCGTCGGCGCCCTTGTGGAACTCGCTGATATATGCAATGTCATAGAATTTGATCAGGACCTTCGTGTAGGGAAGCGATTTGAGCCGGGCAAGGTATTTCTCCATCGGCCTGGGGGTCACCTGGGATGTTCCGTCGGGCATAATAAAAGAGATGTACATCTGGGCATTCCTGTAGAACAGCTTGAGAGCTTCCTTCTCGGCCATATTGCGCTTTTCAGCCGGTTCATCCTTGTTGCCGAGAGTTACGATGTACTGCTCGAATTCCTTTACCTTCTGCATTGTCTGCTCCTTGAAAACAGCAATATCTGAGGCGCTCAGGTTTATTTCATCGGTAATGAGTGCCTGTTTGCTCGAGACTGCAGTTTTTGTCTCCTGGGCAAAGAGTCCTGCACATGTCCAGGCAAGAATGCATGAAATCAGTATTTTTCTGCTTATATTCATTTTGATTTAGAGTTTGTAGTTTAGAGTTACCCTGAAACCTATATTCCTGATCTGTGTTGGTTTGTGAGAGTAATATTTTCCAAAAATATCTTTATAGACGTCCTTATCCCTCATAATATCTGAAATGCCAAAAATAATTTCAGGTCCCGCAGTGATTGATGAATAATAGCCAATTGGGACGCTTATGCCCGCTGAGGCATATAATGCCAGGTTGAATCCTTTGATCTTTGCTGTGCCT
>DATGWQ010000210.1:0-2175 GCA_035299385.1 Bacteroidales bacterium
ATGAATTGAAAAGTCACCTTTCTGACAAAGATGACAGCGCCAGGTTGAATTGCTTCGTATTGTTCCTCGATACAGGTATTTTTGTTTCCGTGCCGGAGAGCTTGAGGTTGTATCCCAGCGTCGTTCCGTGTTTGCTTAAGACCTTTCTGAGGTTTACTATGAATGCCCTGTGCGTCCTGAAGAGAAAAGGGATTGAAGATAATTGCTGTTCAATATTGTTAATGGAATTACGGATCACCTCCTTTTTCACCTGGCTTCCCTTGTCAAGATAAAAATTCACATAGTTGCCATCAGATTCTGCGTATATAAGTTCCGATGGGTAAAAGCTGAGCGACTCTTTCTTAAGCTGTGATGAAATCCGGATCAGCTTTTGTTCCGCCATGGCGTCAGAGACATTCTCTCCTGATACAGATAATGATTCTATTTTATGCGGGAAGAGATACCGGTAATTGACAAAGATGAAGAAGGCGAAAGGAATTATTCCGATAAGGAATGCGTGGCTGACCGAATCGAAAAAGGTGGTTAAATTCCATCGTGGCAACGGTTCCTCAACGATGAAACCGAGGAAGTAAACTGATAAACATGTAGCTAAAATGACTATCAGTGAAGCAAGAAGCTCTTTCAGGATTGTCCATTCTTTTTCCTCCCTGAACCATTTAATGGATTTTAACAGGATAATGGCTAAAAAGGCAGAGATGCCTGAAAATAAACTGTACACGGCCATGGTGAGCTCCAGGCTGAAGGTGCGGGCTCCTTTGACCCCGAGAGGTTTATAAAGGATGAGGAAGAGGAAGCTGAATGTTGCGATTATCAAAACCCCTGTAAAAGGCTTTTTTATGATGAAACTCCTCGGAAACCTGGTATTAAGATACTGTCGCAGCATTGAAATAGTAATTACCTTATCCGGGTTTTACCTTGCTTCCCTTAAGGGCATACCAGAGAATGAATGCAAAGAAGGGAATGGGTGCCCAGAACCCGACGGACATCGTGTATTTGTCAGCAATAAGTCCCATCAGCGGAGGGAAAACAGCTCCGCCTACAATAGACATCACCAGGAATGACGATGCTTTTTTTGTCTTTGGCCCCAGATCTTTTATGCCAAGCGCAAAGATAGTCGGGAACATGACCGACATGAAGAAAAATACACCGTAAAGCGCTACGAGTGAATACCATCCTGCCCCGATGCTCACTACCGGCAGGAGCAGGCAACATATGAGTGCATACAGCGACAGCAATGTTGTGGGCTTTACAGTTTTCATCATGAAGCTGCCCGACATGCGGCCAATCATGAACAATGCGAATCCCAGGGAAAGGAAGTACGGCCCGTTCTTAACTTCAAAGTGCGGTTGCTGATTCACATCAGTGACATAGTTAATAAGATAGCTGAAGACACCGGTCTGTGCTGCAACATAGCAGAATTGTGCAATTACCCCCAGCACGAAATGCCTTTGCTTTATAAGTGGTTTTGCTGAAAATTCAGCTGAAACATTTTCAACTGTGGTTTCTTCCTCTTTTATTTCAGGCAACCTTGAAACCATGAACAAAACTGCAACCAGGAAAACGACTGCCCCGATTACACAATACGGCAATATCATCGAGCTGAGCTTTTGTCCCTCGACATTGCTTGAATTACCATAAATCATAAGTCCGACCAGGGGACCTACAACCCAGGCCAGCCCGTTGAATGACTGTGAGAAGTTGATCCTTCTCTCGGCCGATTCCTTCGGGCCAAGCTTTGTTGTATACGGGTTCGCCGCTGTCTCGAGGGTTGCAAGCCCGCAGCCCATAATAAAAAGACATATCAGGAAAATCCAGAATGATTCAAATGAAGTGGTTGCCGCTATGAGGAAAGCGCCCCCGGAGAAAAGGGTAAGGCCCATTATTATGCCTTTCTTGTATCCGTACCTTTTCATGAAAAAGCCAGCCGGAAGAGCCATCAGGAAATAGGCGGTATAAACGGAAAACTGAATAAGTCCCGATTGTGCTTTTGACATCTGGAGCATTTCCTGGAAATGCTTGTTAAGAGTGTCGAGCATTCCGTGAGCCACACCCCAGAGGAAGAAAAGACTTGAAATAAGTACGAATGGAAGAAGAAAACCCGGGGATACAAGCTTTACAGAAGAATCGTTTTTCATAAGAGGTATTGTTTAGGGCAATACAATATTGCGATGATTT
>DATGWQ010000211.1:0-17138 GCA_035299385.1 Bacteroidales bacterium
CCGGAATCTTTCCCCACATGAAAAGCCCTGTTTGCTTTGGATCGAATTCACATTTCAGTATCCCCATGATTTCCTCCACGACTTTTCTCCTGCTCCTGTAAACGGAATTAACTTTTTCATACCAGGAACCGGGATTTTTTAATGCTGTCACTGCTGCAGCCTGAAGACCCAGGAACATTCCCGAATCCATGTTGCTTTTGACCTTTAAAACTTCACTGACAAACTCTTTATCACCTGCGATCATACCTATGCGCCATCCGGCCATGTTGTGAGATTTGCTGAGCGAATTCAGCTCCATTGCAATCTGTTTGGACCCTTCTGTTTCAAGAATGCTGTGATATTCATTATTCAGGATGAAGCTGTATGGGTTGTCATTCACCACAAGAATATTGTGCTTTTTTGCAAATGCGATTATCCTCTCGAAAAGAAAAGGAGATGCAGGTGTGCCTGTCGGCATGTGGGGATAATTGACCCACATTAGCTTTACCCTGCTTAAATCAGAATTTTCGAGAGAATCAAAATCAGGGTACCAGTTATTCTCCCGGGTGAGGTCATATCTTCTGACTGTGCCGCCAACAAGGTTTGTGACTGAGGAATACGTGGGATAGCCCGGATCAGGGACAAGAACCTCATCTCCCGGGTTCACGAATGCCATACTGACGTGCATGATGCCTTCCTTGCTGCCCATGAGCGGAAGTATTTCATTATCGGGGTTCAGCTCCACCCGGAAGTATTTCCTGTACCAGTCCGCAAAGGCTTTCCTGAGAGCCGGTATCCCGGTGTAGCTCTGGTATCCGTGCGATCCCGGCTTGTTTGCCTCCGCTGCCAGGGAAGAGATCGTTTCTCCTGAGGGAGGCTGGTCGGGACTGCCAATGCCAAGATTGATAATATCAGCGCCTTCCCTGCGCATTTTGTCTATTTGTGCAAGCTTGCGCGAGAAATAGTACTCCTGTACCTGGCGGGTCCGGTCAGCTGGCTTAATTGTCATACGTCATTTCACCTTTAAAGTATACTCCAAGTATCTCGAGGTTGCTGGTGTGGTGTTCAAGAAGGCGTTTAATGATATCCGATTTCGTGTTCTTATCCAGCTCAAGATCACAGTAGAACATGTATTCCCATTCGCCGTTGAGGCGCGGCACAGACTGTATTTTGGAAAGATTGATGTTGAGGTTGGCAAGGATGACCAGCACCGCAGCGAGCGAGCCCGGTTTATGTCCGGTGCAGAAGCATACTGAAACCTTGTTTCCCCTGGTATTGCCTTTGTCTTCGCTTCCGACCACAAGGAAACGGGTGTAGTTCTGCTTGTATGTTTCAATTCCTTCAGCAAGCACTTCCAGGTTGTATATTTCTGCAGCATGGAGCGGTGCTATTGCAGCAACCCCACTGAGCTGCTTCTCATTGATTATCCTTGCGCTGGCTGCCGTATCTTCAGTTTCGATGAGAGTAATATCCGGATGTTCATTAAGGAAAGTCATGCATTGTGCCAGGGCTATGGGATGAGAGCGTATTTCCCGGATATCTTCCATTCTCTGGCCCTTCAGCGCCATGAGGTTCTGCTTTATCCTGAGGTTCTGCTCGCCGAGGATCTTTAGTCCTGATTCGCGTATGAGCGTGTAGTTGTACAGCATGCTGCCTGATCTTGCATTCTCGATCGCCATCACGGCAAAATCAGCCGCACCTTCCTTCACAGACTGAATTGTGAAATCGAAGGACCTGCAGGGCACAATATCAATTTCGTCATAACTGAAGTACTGTCTTGCTGCAGCTTCGTGAAAACTCCCTTTTTCTCCCTGTATTGCAATTTTCATTTGAAAAAAGTTTCAAAAAGAAAAGGCCCCTTTTTGAGGGGCCCTTGCTTATATAATTTTATTACATGTATACAATACCCCCTTTTCAGCTTTTAAAATAAAAGTAGAAGTAAAAAGGGGCAAAAATGCTGGATACAGTGTTCATCTTTCAGCTTTAATGGCAACAAAAGTAATTTAATTTTGAAAAGAACAAATAAAATTACATAAAAAGAATTGGATTTCTTTAAAATTCGTAGTGAAAGGCAGAAAAATGTACATGTTTATATTTTGATAAGTGATTATTGTTTACTATATTTACTATTAGCTTCAACACGCGATCAGGGAGAACTCTTATTATAATATTTCAAGGCTTTAAGGCGAACTTCTGCCTAAACACTTTCAATCTTAGTTGGAACCAAAAAACTTAAGCCTTATGGATACAGGCAATAAAAGCGAGATCGATGATTTTCTGTCGAAAATGATTTCAAATGGCGCATATCCTTCAAAGGAAAACCTGAAATTTAAATATGACCAGATTTTCCGCAACATAGATTTCACCGGGAAAAATGTGCTCGAGATAGGCGGTGGTGCCGGCGTATTTTGTTTTTATGCCTCAATGAGGGGGGCTAACCGGGTTGTAAACCTGGAACCGGAAGCAGACGGCAGCAAATCGGGCTACATTGATAAATTCAGATCATTGAAAGACTCCCTTGGCATCAATAATGTGGAGCTGATCGAAAGCACTTTCCAGGACTATAATCCGTTGGATATGAAATTTGATATTATTCTCCTGTACAATTCCATAAATCACCTTGATGAAAAAGCATGCATCGACCTGTTGACAAGCCCCCGGTCATGGGAGATTTACAAAGACATTTTCAAGAGAATCCATTCCATGTCAAACATTGATGCCAGGGTAATAATAGGAGATTGCTCCAATAAAAACTTTTTTCCTTTAATAGGATTAAGAAACCCCATATATAAAAGAATAGAATGGCATAAGCACCAGGCCCCTAATGTATGGACTGAACTACTGCAAGAATGCGGATTCAGCAATCCTGCTGTTTCGTGGACAACTTTCAACAGCTTCGGAAGGCTGGGGCAGCTTCTTTTTGGAAACAGGTACATTTCTTATTTTTTAATCAGCCATTTTGTTCTGAAAATGGAGAAGAGATAAATCTTTTATCTGTGTCTCGATTTCAAAACTGCTTCTACCTCCTCAAGCCTGATGTTTTTTGATTTCAGCAGGATAAGAAAATGATACAGCAGGTCGGCTGCTTCGTTCCTGAACAGTTCGTCATTGTTGTCTTTCGATTCGATGACCAGTTCGACAGCTTCTTCACCGACTTTTTGCGCAACCTTGTTTATGCCTTTCCTGTATAGCTTGTTGGTGTAGGAATCAGCTGCGTTCTCTTCAATTCGCTCGTTTATGATATTCTCCAGCTTATAAAGGAAGCCTTTTGGAGTTTCGAAATCAAAACATGATGTCACACCTTTATGGCAGACGGGCCCGGCCGGATCGACCCTGATGAGGATTGAGTCATTGTCACAATCGGTTAGGATCTCTCTGACGAACAGAAAGTTTCCTGATGTCTCGCCCTTGGTCCACAACCGTTTTTTGCTGCGGCTGAAGAAGGTGACTTTGCCTTCCTTTGTCGTTTTTTCAAGTGCTTCTTCATTCATGAAGCCGACCATAAGTACCTGGAGCGAGGCGTCATCCTGTATAACTGCAGGAACGAGTCCTTTGGTGAAATCTGTTTTCATTTCTTTTTTTTTAACGCAAAGAACGCTAAAGAACACGCAGAGAACGCAAAAGCATTCTCTTTGCGACCTTTGCGCTATTCTTTGCGACCTTTACGTTTACTAAGCTATTAAATTCTTACTGCAATGTTTTCTTTTGCAAGATACCTCTTTAAATCAGGGATCCTCACTTCCCCGAAATGAAAGATACTTGCCGTAAGGGCTGCACTGCATGATGTATTGAAAAACACATCCCTGAAATGCTCCATGTTCCCCGCGCCCCCGGATGCAATCACCGGTATATTCACCCTCCTGCTGACCTCGCCTGTAATATCTATTGAAAAGCCTGATTTGGTGCCATCATTATTCATCGATGTCAGCAGGATTTCACCTGCCCCGAGCTCCTCCGCAGTGATTGCCCAGCCTGTTGTCCTGAGCTCAGTCTTTGTCCTGCCGCCATCGATGACAACGATCCATTCATTATCGATGAATTTTGTATCGATCGCAACCACTACGCACTGGCTCCCGAAATTTGAAGCAATCTGACTGATCAGCCCGGGCTTTCTCACTGCGGATGAATTGACCGATATCTTGTCTGCTCCTGCTCTAATAAGGACGCTTACATCATCGATCGTATCGATTCCGCCTCCAACGGTAAAGGGGATGTTGATCCCGGCAGCAACCCTCTCCACAAGGCTGACGAGGGTTTTCCTGTTCTCGACGGTTGCAGTGATGTCGAGAAATACAAGCTCATCCGCTCCCTGGTCGACATAGGTCTTTGCGAGTTCGACAGGATCGCCGGCGTCCCTGAGGTCAAGAAAATTCACACCTTTCACGGTCCTGCCGTCACGGATATCCAGACAGGGAATTATTCTTCTTTTCAGCATTGCTCTCCCAGTTGTTTTAATGACAGCCTGCCTTCATAAACTGCCTTGCCGATTATTGCTCCCTCGCATCCGCTCGATCTTAATTCCTCAATGTCGTGCATCGTTGTTATCCCACCGCTTGCAATGAGGCATATGTCAGTTTTTCTCAAAATATCCCGGTAAAGGTCAAGTGAAGGTCCTTCCAGCATTCCGTCCTTGTCTATATCGGTGCAGATACAGTATTTAACTCCGAGTTCCCTGAATTTTGTAACAAATGTTACAATATCATTATCGGAGACTTCGGTCCAGGCACAGGTCGATATTTTTCCCCCGGACCCGTCAGCCCCGAGGATGATCTTTTCGGGTCCGAATTCCTTAAGCCAGGTCAGGAACAATTTCGGATTGTTTGCAGCTATGCTGCCAGCGGTCACCTGCTGAGCGCCTGCAGAGAAGACCGACCTGATATCTTTTGAGGAACGTATTCCGCCCCCGAAATCTATTTTCAGGGAGGTGCTTTTTGCCACTGACTCAAGCACATCCAGGTTCACCAGCTTCCTGCTCCTGGCCCCGTCGAGATCGACGATATGAATGTACTTAACCCCATTATCCTGCATCTCTTGCGCAACCCTGACAGGATCATCATTGTAAACTTTTTTGGTCCCGAAGTCACCGCGTGTCAGCCTTACACATTTGCCGCCGATGATATCCATTGCAACAATAATCCTCATAGCTCAAGGAAATTTTTCAGAATTCTTTCTCCTGTTTTTGCAGATTTCTCCACATGAAACTGCACTGCATAAAAATTGTTTTTCTGCATCGCGGCGCTGAAAGGAAGTATATAATCGCAGGTGGCGGAAGTGTCGGGACATATCCCGGCATAGTAACTGTGAACATAATAAACATCTTCATCTGCCTCCACTCCCCTGAACAGGTCACCTTTCAGGGTTATGAAATTATTCCATCCCATATGGGGTATCTTGTCGGCAGGAGGAAAGAGGCTTACATCTGCGTTGAAGATGCCGAGGCACGAGGTATTTCCTTCCTCACTAAACCTGCACATGAGCTGCAGGCCAAGGCAGATGCCAAGGACAGGCTGTTTAAGGGACCCGATGACAGCATCAAGATTTCTCTCTTTAAGATAAGCCATGGCAGATCCGGCCTCGCCAACACCGGGGATTATGACTTTACCGGCTGCTTCAAGTTCTGCAGGTTTATTGGTGATGATGCTTCGGTAACCGAGCCTGCCAAGAGCATTCTGCACTGATTTTATGTTTCCTGCATTGTATTCCAGTATGGCTGTCATAATTTTCCTTTTGTTGTGGGAAGCTTATAGTCACCGGTCTTACTAACTGCCATCTTCAGCGCCTTTGCAAACGCCTTGAAGACAGCTTCAGCCTTATGGTGATCGTTTGATCCTTCAGCGCTGATGTTCAGGTTGCATTTTGCAGCATCGGAAAATGACTTGAAGAAATGGAAGAACATCTCGGAGGGCATTTCGCCTATCACCGTGCCGGAAAATGAAACGTTCCAGTTCAGCCAGGGGCGTCCTCCGAGGTCGAGTGAGACCTTTGCTTCACTGTCATCCATTGGTAACACAAAGCTGTATCTCCCGATACCCTTCTTGCTTCCGAGGGCATCCAGGAGGGCTTCGCCGAGAGCCAGCCCGGTATCTTCGATTGTATGGTGGACGTCAACGTTCAGGTCGCCTTCTGCTTTGATCTCCAGGCCGATGTTCCCGTGCCTTGCGATCTGCTCGAGCATGTGATCGAAGAATCCGATACCTGTCGCAATGGATTTTTTCCCGTTGCCGTCAAGATTGATTTCAACCCTGATCTTTGTTTCTGACGTAATCCTTACAACCATAGCAGTGCGGGGAATACTTTTCAGGAATGAATAAATCTCATTCCACGACATGGTTGTTAATACGGCATCAGCTGATTTTTCAGGATTAATCAGGATGGCCCTGCACCCCAGGTTTTTAGCAAGCTGAACATCGGTAGGCCTGTCACCGATGACGTATGAAGACCCGAGGTCAACTCCCTTTGCAAGATATTTTGTGAGCATTGCTGTGCCGGGTTTCCGCGTGGGTGCATTCTGGTGCGGCATGCTCCTGTCAATAAAGATCTCAGCGAATTCAACTCCTTCACCTTTTAGTATCTCGAGCATCTTGTTCTGCACAGGCCAGAAAGTGTCTTCAGGGAATGACGATGTGCCGAGGCCGTCCTGGTTGGTGACCATTACCAGCTCGTAATCCGTTTCCAGTGCAATGCGAGAGAGGTTCGTGATTGCTCCGGGCAGGAAGGTGAGTTTCGCGAAGCTGTCGAGCTGCTCATCCTGCGGTTCGATGAGGATGGTGCCGTCTCGGTCGATGAAGAGGACTTTTTTCATTTTTTTTAGCTTAAGTTACACAGAGGTGCGCAGAGAAGCACAGAGTTTCACAGAGAGCCCCTCCCAACCTCCCCAAATGGGGAGGAGTATGGATCTCAAAGTCCCCCCATTTGGGGGGATTCAGAGGGGCATTCTCCAGGTCCTCTGTGCAACTCTGTGTAACCTTTTAATTCTTTAATCAATTCTTCATTCTCACTTTTCTTTCCGACTGTAATCCTTATGCAGTTTTCAATAACGCTGCTCCTGTTCCTGATGATTATATTCCTGGAAACCAGGTATTGATATAAGTCATTGGCATTATTGACCTTCATCAGGAGAAAATTTGCATCTGACGGGAAGATCTTTTCAACGAACCCGAATTTCCCGATTTCATCTCTCATCCTCTCCCTCTCATCAATAATTTCCCTCACCAGCAAGCTTGTTTCTTCTGCCTGGTCCAGTCTTGCCAGGGCAGCTTTCTGGTTAATGGTGCTGATATTGTACGGCGGTTTGATCTTATTGAAGAGGCTTACAATTTCTGGTGAAGTGAAAGCCATTCCCACCCTTGCCGCCGCGAGCCCGAGCGCCTTGCTGAAAGTCTGCATGACAACCAGGTTGCCGTACCTGTTAACGAGCTTTGCAAATGATTGTTCAGTGCTGAAGTCAGAATATGCTTCATCGATTACAACGATGCCGTGGAAGTTTTTTATAAGATATCCCACATCGTGGCTGTCCATTACGTTTCCCGTTGGATTGTTGGGTGAGCAGATGAAGATAAGTTTCAGCTTGTCATCATGAAGATATTTTTCAGCTGATTTTAAGTCGATCCGGAACCCGGAAGTCAGCGGAACCTTTATAACATGTATGTCATTCACTGCTGCTGACACCTCGTACATTCCGTATGTTGGAGGGAATATCATTGCTTTATCACTGCCCGGATTACAAAAGATCCGGAAACAGAGATCGATAATCTCATCGCTTCCGTTTCCGAGAAAGATATTCCGAAAGGGGATGCTCTTCACTTCAGAGATCCTTTTCTTCAGCTCCTTCTGATACGGATCAGGATACCTGTTGAGGGTCCCGTACGGGTTCTCATTGGCATCCATGAAAATTCCGTATGTGCCTTCAAACTCATCCCTTGCGCAAGAGTAGGGGGTAAGTCTCAGCACATTTTCGCGGACCAGCTTGTTCAATTCAAACATTTTTCAAAGTATTAAGTCTTAGAGCAACCGCATTCCTGTGACCTTCCAGTGATTCAGCTCCGGCCATTATCTCCACTGACGGGCCAAGTTCTTTTAAACCATTTGCAGACACTTCCTGGAATGTTATTTTTTTAATGAAGCTTTCGGCAGACACTCCGCTGTAATTCCTGGCATAACCGTTTGTCGGCAGGGTATGATTCGTTCCCGAGGCATAGTCACCCATGCTTTCGCAGCTGTATCTTCCAAGAAAGACAGAGCCTGCATTCGTGACCTTTTCAGCATCTGCTTTTGGATCTGAAGTGTTGATGATAAGATGTTCCGGTGCATACAGGTTACTGAATTCAATACAGTGATCAATTGAAGAAAGCAACACTAATTTACTGTTTTCAAGCGACTTCCGGATTATTTCCTTCCTTGAAAGCGTTTCAGTCTGCTTTTTTATTTCTTCCCTGACTTTTTCGAGCAGTCCCTGATCTGTTGTTGTGAAGATTACCTGGCTGTCCGGCCCGTGTTCAGCCTGTGAGATAAGGTCCGAGGCAATAAAGCTGCTGTCGGCTGTTTCATCGGCGATCACAAGAACTTCACTTGGCCCTGCCGGCATGTCGATGGCGATGCCCTCATCCTGCACGATCTGTTTTGCCTTGGTGACATACTGGTTCCCGGGACCGAAGATTTTGTAAACTGAAGGGACAGATTCTGTGCCATAAGCCATCGCTGCAATAGCCTGTGCTCCACCAACCTTAAAGATCCGGGTGATACCAAGAACTTTGGCTGTGTACAGTATTGTTGCGTTGATCGAGCCGTCCTTTCCTGCAGGCGTGCAGACGATGATTTCCCTGCACCCTGCTATCTTTGCCGGTATTCCGAGCATTAACAGCGTTGAGAACAAAGGTGCGCTTCCCCCGGGTATGTACAGGCCTACTTTGTCGATTGCCACATTCTTCCTCCAGCAGCTGACACCCGGTGTTGTTTCAACCGGCTTTTCTGCGGGCGCCTGGGAAGCATGGAACTTTTCAATGTTTCCCTTTGCCTTTTCAATGGAATCCTTCAGATCCTGAGGAACCATTGAAGCCGAAACATTTATTTCTTTTTCAGTCACCCTGAGCTCATCAGGGCAGGAACCATCGAATTTCCGTGAATAAAACCTTAAAGCTTCATCCTTTTCAGTTTTAACACGGTAGAGTATGTCACGCACGGCATTTTCGAGATAGGCTTTCCCGATGGATGGGCGCCTGCATAATTCAGGCCATGTTTCTTTTGCAGGAAGCAGAACTGTATTCATCACAATATCATTTTTTCGATTGGTATCACAAGGATGCCTTCCGCACCGGCTTTTTTAAGCTGATCGATCCTCTCCCAGAATTCATCTTCCCTGACAACCGAGTGCAGGCTGCACCATCCTTTTTCCGCAAGGGGAAGGATAGTCGGGCTCTTCATCCCGGGGAGGATGCTGCAGATATCATCGATTGCCGATTCAGGTGCATTGAGGAGTATGTATTTGTTTTCACGAGCGTTTTTTACAGACCTGATCCTGAACAGGAGCCTTTCAAGGATCGCCTTTTTTTCTTCACCCAGGCTCTTATTTCCTATGATGACTGCCTGGCTCTTCAATATTACGGCAACTTCATGCAGCCCGTTTGTCATCAGCGTGCTGCCTGAGCTCACTATATCGCAGATTGCATCTGAAAGACCTATTCCCGGGGCTATTTCAACACTGCCGCTGATCTCTTCAATCTCTGCTTTGATCCCGTTCTTTTTAAGCCAGGAATTAAGTATACGCGGGTAGCTTGTTGCGATTTTCCTGTTCATGAAATATTTAATCCCGGGATAGCTGTCCTCGCGTGGAATAGCCAGGCTAAGCCTGCACTGGGCAAATCCGAGCTGTTCGATGACATTGACGTCCTTGCCTTTTTCGATTACCATATTTTCCCCGAGAATTCCTATATCGGCAACCTGCTGCTCTACGTACTGAGGAATATCATCATCGCGCAGGAACAAGAGCTCCACGGGGAAATTCCGCGCCACTGTTTTGAGCACACCCGCTCCGTTTGAGAATTTGATGCCGCACTCCTCGAGAAGGCTTTTTGAGGCATCACTTAATCGTCCGCTTTTCTGGACAGCAATTTTCAGTTCACTCATATCATTTGTTTTAAACAAAAAAACCCGCCTGATCTGCTCCGACGGGTTTTTGATTTATTTTTTTACATATATCATTTCCACCTCGCCTGGGAGCAAGAACGAAAATGATGATGTAATTTATTGCTAAACATTAGTTAAAATTATTAATGCAAAGAAAAGAAAAAATTACGAAATGAAATTATTATTTAAAATATTAATTGAAAATTTGTTTCACGCAAAGACGCAAAGGCGCAATGTATGCAGGGACACGCCATGGTGTGTCCCCACCGCATTGATTATCAGATTTTTTCCGCTACCAAATCTCCCACCTCAGTCGTCGAATACCCCATCTTGCCGGCGCCCATGTCCTTGAGCTTGTTCCCGGTTACGTACATCACAGCCTGCTCGATTGCCTTACCGGCTTTTTCCTCACCGAGGTGCTCGAGCATCATTCCGGCGCAGCTGATTGCCGCGAGGGGGTTGATGATATTTTTACCGGTATATTTCGGGGCTGACCCACCGATCGGCTCAAACATGGAAACACCTTTCGGGTTTATGTTTCCGCCGGCGGCTATACCCATTCCGCCCTGTGTCATTGCTCCAAGGTCCGTTATAATGTCACCGAAAAGGTTTGTGGTCACAATTACATCGAACCATTCCGGGTTCTTGACCATCCACATGCATGTGGCATCCACATGGTAATATTCCCTTTTGATATCGGGATATTCAGCCTGCCCGATCTCATGGAAAGCCCTTTCCCAAAGATCGAAAACGAAAGTCAGCACATTCGTTTTCCCGCAGAGGGCCAGAGTCTTCTTTTTATTTCTTTTTCGGGTATAATCAAAAGCATACCTTAGACAGCGGTCGACCTGCATCCTGGAATAGATCATATTCTGAATTGCCACTTCATCGGGTGTGCCTTTCATCATTATACCGCCGGTGCCGGTATAAACGTCTCCTGAGTTTTCTCTCACAACTACATAATCGATATGTTCAGGACCTTTGTCTTTAAGCGGAGTGGGAACCCCGGGGTAAAGCTTTACAGGCCTGAGGTTCACATACTGGTCGAGCTCGAACCTGAGCTTGAGAAGTATTCCCTTTTCGAGAATTCCGGGCTTTACATCCGGATGGCCGATTGCGCCGAGGAAAATTGAATCGAACTTTTTAAGCTCGCTCACTGCATTCTCAGGAAGGACTTCACCTGTCCTGAGGTAACGGTCTCCCCCGAAATCAAAATTGGTATAATTGAGCTTAAATCCGAATTTTGCAGATGCAGCATCAAGCACTTTCAGGCCTTCCTTTACTACTTCAGGGCCTGTTCCGTCGCCCGGAATGACGGCAATGTTGTAAGATTTACTCATAAATTTGATGTTAAAAGATTCTGTACGTTATTGTTTTTTTCTTTTTCGTATAATCCTTCCACAATATTCAGCATCTTCTCTGTAGCCTTTATTGCTGATTCAGTCTGGTCAGCATCGAACCCGCGTGTCTTGAATTCCTTGCCGCAAAACTCCCATGTAATGACTGTTTCAACAAAAGCATCTGTCCTGCCCCCAGGAGGTATTGAAACCTGGTAATCAATAAGCAGGGGCAGTGTTTTGTCAAGCTTGTCATATATGAGCCTCAGAGCTTTCATGAATGCATCGTACTGGCCGTCGCCGGAAGAAGTTTCCTGGTAGAGCTGCCCGTCTATCTGCACCTGTATGTTAGCTGACGGCTTCAGACCGTAGGAGAGGGATAGAGAATAATTTTTAATGAAGATCTTGTAATTAATCTGCTCACTTCCGAGGACATCGGCAAGTATGAAAGGAAGGTCCTCGGTTGTAACATTCTCTTTCTTATCGCCGAGCTCGATCACTTTCTGGGTAAGCCTTGAAAGTGACTCAGCCGACAGATTCATGCCGAACTCTTCAAGGTTTTTCTTTATGGTCGCTTTTCCCGACTGTTTTCCAAGGGCATATTTGCGTTTTCGTCCGAAGCGTTCCGGAAGAAGATTGTTGTAATAAAGGTTATCCTTGCTGTCGCCATCAGCGTGCACGCCTGAAGTTTGTGTAAAAACATTTTCGCCGATCAGCGGCTTGTTCACCGGTATGCGTATTCCGCTGAAGGTCTCGACAAGCTTGCTGGCTTTTGTTATCTCGAATTCATTTATCCCCATCTCCACACCGAGCTGATCGCGGAGAACGCCTATCACGCTTGAGAGCGGTGCATTTCCCGCACGTTCGCCGAGGCCGTTTACCGTTGTATGGACCCCTTTTACTCCGGCCTTCACTGCGGAATAGACGTTTGCAACGGCGAGGTCATAATCATTATGGGGATGAAAATCAAAATGAAGGGAGGGGTATTGTTTTACTATTTTATTGCAAAATGCGAATGTCTGATCCGGATTCAGGATACCAAGCGTATCGGGGAGCATGAATCTTTCAATTCTTTCGTTCTGAAGCGAATCGATCATAAAGGTAACATAATCCGGAGAGCTGATCATGCCGTTTGACCAGTCTTCAAGATAAATATTGACATCCATATCAAGCGCCTCTGCTTTCCTGATGATCTCTTTTATATCATTGACATGTTTTTCAGGAGTTTTGCGAAGCTGCTTCTCAAGGTGCCTCAAAGAGCCTTTGCAGAGAAGGTTGATTACTTTTCCGCCGGCATCGTTGATCCATTTCAATGAAGTATCCCCGTCGACAAAACCGAGCACCTCGACTTTACGGTGCAGGTTATTATGCCTGGCCCATTCGGTTATCTGCTTAAGCGCTTCAAATTCACCTTTGGAAACGCGGGCGGAAGCGACTTCTATCCGGTCTACATTAAGGTCTCTCAGGAGCAGTTTTGCTATGTGAAGCTTTTCGGCAGGCGAATACGATACTCCCTGTGTCTGTTCCCCGTCGCGCAGGGTTGTATCCATTAATTCGACTTTCATTTTAATATGCTTTATTTGTCTCGAAACTCAGTATTTCGCTTTTCATTCCAAGAAGAAAATCAACATCGTCAAGTCCTTTCAGAAGGCATTCCTTCTTGTAGGGATTGATGCTGAACCTCACAAATTCACCGGTTTTCAGGATCGTAACCATTTGCTTTTCCAGGTCAATCCTTACTTTGGATGAAGGATCCTTCTGGCTTTCGTCAAGAAGCTTTTTCAGGAAGTCTTCTGAAACAACGATCGGCAGAAGTCCGTTATTGAGGGAATTATTCATGAATATATCCGCAAAGAAGCTGGATATAACTGCCCTGAAGCCATAATCAAAGATTGCCCAGACGGCATGCTCGCGGCTCGATCCGCTTCCGAAGTTCTTGCCGGCAACGAGTACCTTACCGTTGTAAGCAGGGTTGTTGAGAATGAAATCCTTGTTCAGTTCTCCTTTTTTGTTGTATTTCCAGTCCCGGAAAAGGTTATCACCGAACCCTGCCCTCGCCGTTGCGCTCAGGAACCTTGCAGGGATTATCTGGTCGGTATCAACGTTTTCAAGCGGCAGCGGAACGCATCCCGACTCGAGTATATCGAATTTTACTTTAGCCATTTATTTCTTCTTTTTATCATTTAAAAGTTCGCGGGGATCAGTGATCTTTCCTGTTATTGCCGCAGCAGCAGCTGTGAGCGGACTTGCAAGAAGTGTTCTTGATCCCGGTCCCTGGCGACCTTCAAAGTTCCTGTTCGATGTCGAAACAGCGTATTTTCCGGCGGGTATCTTGTCCTCATTCATAGCAAGGCATGATGAGCATCCGGGCTGCCTCACCTCGAAACCGGCATCCTCGAATATCTTAACCAGTCCTTCAGCAGCCATCTGCTCCTCAACCTTATGTGATCCGGGAACTATCAACGCTGTCACTTTCGACGATTTCTTTCTTCCTTTTACAAGGCCTGCAAAAGCCCTGAAATCCTCTATTCTCCCGTTGGTGCAGCTTCCG
The DNA here is from genome assembly GCA_035299385.1 of Bacteroidales bacterium. Taxonomy (GTDB): domain Bacteria; phylum Bacteroidota; class Bacteroidia; order Bacteroidales; family VadinHA17; genus LD21. The sequence goes on from DATGWQ010000211.1 coordinate 13,990, forward strand.
AGAAAGACATAATCCACTGAATGCCCCAGGAGTTGCTCGCCCGGCTTAAATCCCATGTATGCCAGTGATTTCAGATATGATTCGGAAGGTTTTCCGTTACCGGTATCGGTGAGTGGAATTGTTGAATCTACGGCCATTCCCATACCCGGGTTCGTGCCATACGTTATCATGGGTTTGATTGCAGAGGCATCGAAATCCAGGTCGCTGTCGAATGCTGCGCCTTCATCGCTTTTAAGTCTTTTCCACTCCTCCATTGCTTTATCCCTGTCGAGGATCCCGTGAAGGGACGGAAGCTTGCTGAGGTATTCAAAAGTCACCACGTCGGGAGCAATAAGGCCGCCCCTGGCGCCCATTTCAATACTCATATTGCAAACTGTCATTCTTCCTTCCATGCTCAGGCTGCGGATTGCCTCACCGGTATATTCAACAAAATACCCGGTGGCCCCGCTGGCTGATATCTTTGAGATGATATACATTATTATATCTTTCGCCGTAACACCATCTCCGAGCCTTCCTCTTACGTTAATTCTCATCTTCTTGGGCTTGGGCTGGATGATGCACTGTGAAGCCAGCACCATTTCAACCTCGCTGGTTCCGACACCGAATGCTATCGTGCCGAATGCACCATGGGTAGAGGTATGACTGTCACCGCAGACAATTGTCATGCCCGGGAGAGTGAACCCAAGCTCGGGGCCGATCACATGGACAATCCCGTTCCTGGGATCGTTGAGACCATAAAAGGCAATCCCGTATTCCCTGCAATTCTCGGCCAGCTTTTGGACCTGCACACGTGAAAGCTCTTCCCTGATAGGGAGATGCTGATCTTTTGTAGGCGTGTTATGGTCGGCCGTTGCAATCGTCTTACCAGGCCTGAACACAGGGATCCCCCTGTTTTTCAGTCCGCTGAAAGCAACCGGGCTGGTGACTTCATGGATATAATGCCTGTCTATGTAAAGGACATCAGGCCCGTCCTCAATGCTTCGGACCACATGGCTGTCCCAGATTTTGTCGAATAGTGTTTTCATATGTATTTTGCCCCTATCCCGACCTTCCCCCAACGGGGGGAAGGAGCTGGACAGAATTAAATGCTTTTATAATTACTATTGTATATCTTCTTACATCCACCCTTCCCCCATTTGGGGATCGAGGGGGGTCAATTGATTTTTGCCAATGCATCGATGAATGCCTCCACCGATGCTGTTATAATATCTGTATTTGCTGAAAATCCGTAATATGTTTTTCCTTCATGTTCCACCTGGATGTGAACCTTCCCGATGTCGTCACTTCCTCTTGTGATCGCCTGGATAAGGAATTCCTCGAGATGGACAGTCTTGCTGATGAGCTGCCTTACTGCTGAAAATGCAGCATCGATCGGCCCATTGCCGCTGGAAGTTGCAAAATGGACCTCTCCGTTCACCTTCAGGCCAACAGTTGCCACAGGCATAAGCGATTTGCCGCAGGAAACCTGCAGAAGATCGAGCTTCATTGATTTTTCACCGTTGAAAGCGCTTCCTGCAAGTATCCTGATATCCTCATCGTTTATCTCCTTCTTCTTGTCGGCAAGAGTGAGGAAGCGGTGATAAATATCGTCGAGCTCTTCCTTGCCGAATTTGAATCCTAACAATTCGAGCCTGTGGTTCAGGGCCGCCCTTCCGCTGCGTGCAGTGAGGATGATCGACGATTCCTTTATTCCGACTTCAACAGGGTCGATGATCTCGTAATTCTCACGGTTCTTCAGGACACCGTCCTGGTGGATCCCTGAAGAATGTGCGAAGGCGTTCCTCCCCACGATAGCCTTGTTTGCCTGCACCGGCATGCTCATAAGTGTTGAAACAAGGCGGCTGGTGCTGTAGATGAGCTTTGTGTTGATGTTGGTCTGAAGTTTAAGGTCATGATGACTCTTCAGGATCATCGCTATCTCCTCGAGGGAAGTGTTTCCTGCTCGTTCACCAATCCCATTGATAGTCACTTCCACCTGGCGGGCGCCGTTGAGGATGCCCATCATGGTGTTTGCCGTTGCCATGCCGAGATCGTTGTGGCAGTGTGTCGAAATGATTGCCTTGTCGATATTCGGCACATTATTCACAAGATATTTGATCTTGTTTCCGTATTCCTCAGGCAGGCAGTACCCGGTTGTATCAGGAATGTTGACCACAGTCGCCCCGGCATTTATCACCGCTTCGATGACCCTTGCAAGGTATTCATTCTCGCTTCTTCCCGCATCCTCGGCATAAAATTCCACATCGTCGGTAAATTTCCTGGCATATTTCACCGCATCTGCAGCGCGCCTGATTATTTCTTCCGGTGTGGTCTTTATCTTGAACTGGATGTGGAAAGGGGAGGTGCCGATGCCGGTGTGTATCCTTTTTCTTTTTGCATACTGAAGAGCTTCTGCCGCTACTTCAATATCTTTTTTAACAGCCCTGGTGAGGCCGCATATGACCGGGTTCGAAACTGCCTTCGAAATCTCGACGACAGATTTGAAGTCACCGGGGCTCGAAATCGGAAAGCCGGCTTCAATTACATCGACACCAAGCGCCTCAAGGGCCTGAGCGACTTCAATCTTTTCAATTGTGTTGAGCTGGCAACCAGGTACCTGTTCGCCGTCCCTGAGGGTTGTATCGAAAATAATTACCTTCTGGTCCATGATTATATTCTTTTCGGGTTATATCAAATTATTTAATGGGCCTGAGCTTTCTTACGGCAGCACCTGCTCTCCAGAGCTCCGAATTGCCAAGCTCGTTCAGTTCCTTGTCGAGGGATTCCTTGTAATTGGTAGCACCTGTGGATTTAAGTACCCTGACGCACTCTTCCCCTGATTTAACCCTTCTGTAGAGCTCCTTGAATACAGGGAGAGTGGCTTCCATGAATTTCGGCCTCCAGTCGAGAGCACCGCGCTGTGCCGTTGCGCTGCAGTTTGAGTACATCCAGTCCATTCCTTTCTCGTCGACGAGCCTTATGAGGCTCTGTGTCAGCTCTTCGACTGTCTCGTTGAATGCCTCTGAGGGGCTGTGCCCGTTCTCGCGCAGAACCTGGTACTGCGCGTCCATAATGCCTGCAAGGGCACCCATCAGGACACCTCTTTCGCCAGTCAGGTCGCTGTAAACTTCTTTTTCGAATGTCGTCGGGAAAAGATAGCCTGAACCGAT
>DATGWQ010000212.1:0-11657 GCA_035299385.1 Bacteroidales bacterium
GTACCAGGGAATCTATATATACCGGATAACTTATGATGACCAGGCTTTCAGCAATAAATTTGTTGTTATCCGGTGAATCTTTAAATCTCTGATATGAAGCTAAGACCTTTGATTGGAAACATTACAGGGTTTCACCACGCGTCCGTTTATAAATACATGCCCGGGAAAAAATAGGAAATCCCGGTGTTGCGTGCAACGGCTCGACAAAGTATTCACGAGTATCAATAATTGCGTTCCCAAACATTGTATGCAAATCCTGAAAACAAAAGAATTACGTAATTAATTCAGTAATTAATTACGTAATTCTTTTGAATAATAGTGAAATGATCTGGTCTGTCCTCAGGATTTCAGTCTTTCAGAAAAGCTGTTGCCCACAGGTTTGCCGCGGACAGCTCGACTGATTTTTTCAGATCCCCGGTCGCAAGATCATCCTGCCCATTACCCTTATACCCGAGGGCTCTCATAAGATATCCTTCGGAGATTCTTGAGTTTATGGCTTCTTCAGTTCCGAATTTGGCAAATACGTCTGTTTCGGTAGCTTTTGCTTCAATCTGGCTGTTTCCGTTTTCAACAAGCGATTTGAATATTTTTGCCGCTTCATCCTTCCTGCCCAGCTTCAGATCGCTCATTCCTGCATACCAGGCAAGGTAACTGCTTCCTGTTATCTTCTGACCTGCCGATAATGCATAATATTCTTTCGCTTTTTTCTTCTGACCCATTGCATCATATGTAAGGCCAAGGTAGTAATTCACCTGGAGCGACCTGTTGACTGCCCTCTCGCTGCCTGCCTCTTCATCCCGTATCTGAGATGCCTGTGTAAACTGATCGAGAGCCTGAGCATATTTCTTTTCCTTCAGGCATTTCTGACCGAGCAAAAGACGTGCGTTCAGGATGATGTTAATGGCATTGGAGCTTCCTTCAACATAACTGAATGACCTTCCCTTGAGGTATTCCACTGCCCTGTCGGGATAGCCTGCAAGTGTCAGTACTGAAAGCTGCCTTAAGAATGCATCATCCCTTTTCTTCACTGTTTCATTGCTGCCTTCAAACAGCTTCATTCTTGTTTCAACAGGTGCATTGCTCATTTCATACAGCTGGTCCAGCTCAGTATAGAATATAGGCTCTTCCCTGTTGAGGGAAACGGCTTTCTCATATGCCTGGATGGCCTTCTGTCCATCGCTCTTGTACTGATAATATCCCCAGCCCAGGTTCCTGAATGCAATCGCCAGCTTCGGATCTGCTTTCACGGCCTGTTCCCAGCATTCCATTGCCTTTGCAGGCTGCCTGTCATATAAAATGTTGCCTTTGTAATAGTAAGCTTTGCCATCGGCAGCATTATATTTCAGGGCTGTGTTAAGGACATCGAGAGTCTCGAGCCTGAAAGGAAATACATAATCGGTGGATTTTCCGGAGGCTGCTTTGAAGTATCCTGCTGCAGCATCGCTGTTACCTGATTTGTCCTGGATATAGCCAAGGTAATAATCAACGATCGGATAGCTTCCCTTAAATCGTTTCAGGATATCATCTGCTTCTTTCAGGAATCCTGTGTTGACATACCCGACAGCAGTTTCGAGATAGTTTTCCTCATAGTCTCTCATTTTCCTGCTGAGGTCGGCCAGGATGGAGCTTGCAGCTTCTGTTTTGCCCGACTCCTTATTTATAAGATAGTATTCATTTGAAATCCTGAAATCCAATGGGTCAATGGCGGGCAATTCACCGAGTGTTGCAAGAGCTCCCTTGTAATCGCCCAGCTTTCTCTGGATAGCAGCTTTCAGCCATATGGCGTTGTTGTTTCTCGTGTTTGTGGAAAGCGATTCATTGATCTGATCGAGTGCCTTGCTGTAATTGCCTTTTATGCACGATATTCCTGCAAGCTCATAATAAGCTGCTGAATGAAATGCATAATCCCATGTGGCCCTGTAAAGGGTATCTTCAGCTTCAGCGTACAATCCCATGGCCTTCAGGACCATTCCTTCGAGATATAAAGGTTCGCAGTTGACGGGCCTTGTATAGTCTTTAGTCAGTCTCTGAATTGCCTTGTGCAGGTATCTTCCTGCATTCCCGTAATCGCCTTTTTTCAGGTATATGTTCCCGACAGCGGTGTTTGTGCGGATGTCGCCGGGATCTCTTGAAAGAGCTTCATTGTAATAATCCATGGGGTTGAGCCTCGGGTTGTGGAACAGTTCTATCCTGTTGCCTGCAACATAAAGCTCCTCAACCGTCGGAATATCTTTCGGGAGCGGTGGACGGCTGACTGTCTCAGGCAGATTTCCCGTCACTTTCTTTTCGACCGGAGCGTATGAAACAAGGATTTCGCCTGTTTTGGTGTTTACCAGTTCAGTCGAGAGATCCGTCATTTTGAACTGCCCGTCGATCTTTACAGTTGCTGTGAATGCTTTCGCAGGTGAAATCTCAAAGCTCTTTTCAAGGATCACTTTATCCTTGTTGCGCAGTACCGCTTTTGCATTTTCTATTTTTGATGTCGAGCAGTACCCCAGGAACACGGAATTGTTTTCCCTCTGCTCGAGGTTTACAGCACCGTTAAGATTTGCATTTTTAAAACCTTCAATGTCTTTCACCGGGTACCAGTACTGTTTGAATGATTTGACCTCGTATGGCTTGATCCAGCTGTAATCGGGCTGATTATCCGAGAAAGCGCCAACCATAATTTCAGCATATGGTCCCGCGTGCTCATTCAGCTTGCCTTCAGTAGCCTGGCCTCTCTCACCTGATCCCCATTCCCACAGTTTTGCGCCCTTCACGATGTTATGATCTCCGATATGCACTGTTCCCGTGTTCTTTCCATGGTCGTAGCCGCCCATGAAATCCTCTTTAAGATCGTAGGCAAAGAATGAAGCTGAAGTCGGTGAGTTTTTCCACCAGCTGATATCCACACCTTTCGTAAAATCCTTGCCGGCATAAACTTCGTGCGAAACAGGCCACCTTGCGAAGCTTGTCTTTGCATGCATCGTCGCAAATTCTATGCTCTGCGGGAAGATGACCTGGTAATCCATGTTTGTATGCACTGCAACGTTCGCCCAGTACAGGAATGAATAAGTGAAAGGATTGTCATTATAGATCTTAACCTCCGCCTCGTAATATGATTTCCCCGGGAACATGGTGACGCCTATTGTCCATCTTATCCTCTGGCGCGGCTCGGTTTCGCCGATCACTATGGTCTTGCTCCCGTCGGGGTTTTGCTTCAGGTCGTAATCGACAGGAAGGAATGACGATGCCCGGTGATGATGAAGCACGCACCACTCAATGCCTCCCGAAACCCATGCGCCTGTCATGCCGATGTTGGCGGGTTTTACAGCATCATTCTTATAGATGAAATTATAGCCATTTGTTTTATCGGTTGCATAAAATATCTTGCCTCCTATCTCCGGGGTTACACACAGCTTAACCCACTCATTTTCCAGGATCAGCGCTTTCCATGCCTGCTCTGACCTTTCATTTGTCACATTGTCATTCAGCTTGTAAGGATAAATATATCTCGATGCGCCCTGGTAAGTTTCACCCCTGAAGAATATCGGAGCTTTCTCAGGCGGCGCAACCCTGTATGTGGGGATGACCCATTTCTGTTCAGAGAGGGAAACCTGTGCCACGCAATCTGACATGGCAGCACCAAAAAGGAAAAGAATAAATCCTGTTACCAGTTTCAACACGCTATATTTATTTTTCATCTTGAAGAGTATAATAATGTTTTCAGAAAGATAGTCTGTTTAATTTAAACCGGAGGTGTCAGCCATGAGGGTATAATCAGTTTACCTTATGAAGCCGGACAGCAACGCTCTCGCCAATTGCAGGCGTTCTCAGGACCAGGCTGTTCTTTACGCTTCTGACCAGCTCAGTCCTGACAGGCTTTGCATCGATCGTATTGACCCACTCTGCAGTCCATGAGCCGTCAGGCACATTTTTCAGCTCAAGCCTGCCGGCAGGCTGCTGATCGAATCTGATCTTCATAAGTTCATGGAGCACGGTATATTTGGGATTCTTGAGCCAGAGCAGCATATAATCGTCAGTCTGCAATCCCCTTACTTCGATATCAGGCCCGTTCTTAAGCAGGTAATTTTTTAAACCATAAGCTGTAACAAAGCTTCCCCCTCCTGTATTTGCAACCTGTATGGTGTGAGGACCTTTCGGCAGTGCAACCGGGTAATGCTGATTGTACATTATCGGATTATAATTTGCTGTCTTAAGAGCTGCCAGGTCCTGCTTCAGCATCTCCTTCCCGTCGACAGTGATTGTAAGTTGAGGCGCGGGCTCGGGAGTCCAGAGCTGGGTTACATATACTATAAATTCTCCATTTACAGGAAGATCTGTTTTGTAAGTAACTGAGTTTGTGTTGCTGGCGTTCGGGCGTTCCGATTTGCCGGTAAGTACGGCATTGAGGCATTCCTGCTGCTCTACCCTGCCCTCCCTGTTCACTACAAAGAATTCAGGATTCACTCCCTTTGGTCTTGCAAAGTTACCGGGCCATCCCTCAAAAAGTACATCTGCATAATACGGGGATCTCTTTTCTGCAAAGACAAACGAAGAGACCTCAACAGGCTTCCATGTTCTTTTGCTGAAAGGGACACCATCGACTATCTTGTGAACGGCGTTTATGAATGTGTAGAATATTTCATGATCGAGCCAGTTCCCTTCCCAGGCCATGCCTGTTGCCGCAGCGCCGCTCATCAACGGGCTCCACAGACCGTCGTGAACCATCCTGCGCTCAGGGTCCATCCCGGCATAACCTCCGGCCTGTCCGGCATTATGCCACATTGCATACTCGGTAAGAATGTATGGCTTCTTATAATCATTGATCATCTTTTTGGTCCACACATCGGCCAGGTAGGCAATATCATTTATGCCATACGCATTTGTAGATATAACCTGCATTTCGGGCATGCCGTTCATTTCCGCCCTGCCGTTGAATGACCCGTCGTTGGTGTGAACCACATGGTCAAAGGGATCGATGGCTTTCATGTAATGTGACATACGGATGTGCCATTTGAGTCCATCCTCGAGAGGCGCTCCCATTGCAGTGTACTCGTTCCATAGGTCCCACGAGAAAACGGCAGTCGAGTAGCCCCATCTTGCAACATGGTATCTTACACGTCTCTCAAAGGACTTCATTGCCTCTTCATTGGTCCAGTATTCGTTTTTTGATGCAAGCATTCCTCCATTGGCCTTGTTGTAAGCATGTACCTGCCACATCTGGTTAAAAGCCCACTGGTTCGTTATGGTCAGCATGTGGTAAATTCCCAGCTTTTCTCCCAGTTCAAGAACCTTGTCGAGATTCCAGGATGTTTCCTGGTTCATCTTGCCTATTCCGAGGTCAGCGCCCATTTGCGGTGTGTTCAGCTCTTCAATATTGAAGTTGCCGTTTGTCAGGAAAAGCCTGTTGAAATTTCCTCCGTTGTTGGCGAACCGCTGGTAACAGCCCCTGCTCTCACCCTGGCTCCTGTCCTGCCCGACTCCGAAAAAAGGCGTGCCGTCCGAAAATTCGAGATACAGGGGATTTGTCTTTGAAACTCCCAGGAATCCATGGCTGCCGTTGTATGATATGCAGGTAAATGACTGCTGTCCGGACCTGACCTCATTGCCCTGGTTTTTTGCCACAATCTCATACTTATATTCTCCGGTCATGACCGGAGTGAACCTGATCTTCCAGACAGGATCTCCTGTTTTAACAGGGCGGCCGCCGGCATTCAGCAGATAGTCCTGGTAGAAAAATCCCGGAATGACAAGCTGTTTCCCGTCAGGCGCTGTCAGGTATGCATCGACCCTGACCTGATCAGGATCGAAAGGGTTATCCCATTTCCCGTCAAGGTTAAAAGTGACCTCATATTTTTCAAAAAGCCCTGTCCTGCTGCCATTCGAAACCAGTCCGGATATCTGTAACGGTTTATCGGATACGATATTGACCACTTCATGCACCGGTTCCCTACGTCTGTTATCCTGGGATAATGCCGGCGAGATACGCGTCAGGGCAGGTCCTGCAAGCAGCAGCAATGCGATCAGAACGCTTTTATCGATTTTTTTCATTTTGTGATAATTAGGTTAATCAGGCTTAAGAGTATTTCAAATTAAATTAAAGTAATTTTTTTACCAGAAACAAAATAAATAACTTTTTATAAGATAACATGAACATTTCGAAAGATATGTTGTGATATACTTTGCGACATTTATTAAAACGTATAGCTTTCATATCAAATTGAAAAATAATCGCTTAGACACTTTGATAATTATCGTTGCAAGTTTTTTCGACTTTTAATTCAATATTATATTTGCTTTTTATTTAATTTAGATATTTTCGCAAGGATGTGTTATTAATACTTTTTATAAATGGATATATTGGGTTATGATGATCTCTGGCTGAAAAGCAGCGGCGCATTCGACACTGCTTCGGAAATATCAGGTCAGCCGGAACTGTGGGGGAAAGTATATAATATGGTAATCAATGAGAGAAAAGAAATTCAGCAGTATCTCGATGATGTATTGCCCCAAGTCAGCAGGATAATCCTGACAGGGGCAGGAACAAGTGCATTCATTGGTCTTTCGCTTCAGGGCACGTTTAAGCGCAATCTGAAAAGGCATACTGACGCGGTGCCTACAACAGACCTGGTAACAAATCCCGAAGATCATTTCTCTGCCGATGAAACAATAATGATGGTTTCATTTGCCCGCTCCGGAAACAGCCCCGAGAGCAAAGCAGCTGTCGATCTTGGCAACAAGCTTTCAGCCAGATGCTATAATCTTATTATTACATGCGATCCGAAAGGAGAGCTTGCAAAGTTTGGCTCAGAGACATCCAACCTTGTTTTAATACTGCCGCCGGAATCAAACGACAGGAGCCTGGCAATGACAGGAAGTTATTCAGGAATGCTGTTGTGCGGGGTTCTTGTTTCAAGGATAAATGAAGTCGCAAAACTTGAAAGCCAGGTGCACGCACTTTGCCTGTACGGCAGGAGAATTCTCAGCGGATATTCTTCAAAATTGAAGGAAATGGCAGGCAAGAACTTCCAGAGAGTGGTATTCCTTGGTTCGGGTCCTTTCTTCGGAACAGCAACAGAATCTCATCTGAAGCTCCAGGAGATGACAGACGGAAACATAATTTGCAAGAATGATTCATACATGGGTTTCAGGCATGGGCCTAAAGCAGTGACAAATGAATCCACTCTCATGGTTTTCATCTTTTCAAACAAAGATTTCACCCGGCAATACGAAAAAGACCTCGTGAGAGGAATGAAAAAGGGAAAGAAGCCTCTCAGTTCAATAGCCATTTCCGAAGACAGGATAACTGACCTGAACTTCGACCTGATGATTTCCATCTGTGACCCGGGTGCAGAAAAATGCCTTGACCAGGATCTGCTTCCCGTATGCTTTATCCTGCCCGGGCAGCTGCTGGGTTTTTATAAATCACTGGCACTTGGATTAAAACCTGATAATCCATCAGTTACCGGTGCGATTTCGCGGGTAGTGGAGGATGTTCATATTTACAATTATTCCATATGAACAATGCACTGAGGCAGAAATCTGTTTCCGCAGGAATGCCGTTGATGGATTACATTCTGAAAAGGATCCATGAGCTGGAATCACAAACAGGCATAAAAAGAACAATATTCGCCGCGTGCCCGAACTCAGTTTCAGTGATCAGGGCAGCGCTCAGATCTGCAAAAAGATGCGGCTCCCCGATAAAATTTGCGGCAACGCTCAACCAGGTCGATCTTGAAAGCGCCTACACGGGCCTGAACCAGTTCGAATTTGTAAAGCTGATACGCCTCGAGGCGCGCAGGATAAATCTTACTTCACCGGTAATAATCGCCGTAGATCATGGCGGTCCCTGGCTAAAGGATATTCACACCAGGGAGAAATGGCCCCTCGAAAAAACGATGTCTGCGGTGAGGAAATCCTTTGAAGCCTCCATCGAAGCAGGATACGATCTTATTCATGTCGATCCTACGGTCGATATTACAATCCCGCATGGAGAGTACCTGTCTATAAGCACTATAGCTGAAAGGACAGTCGGGCTTATTGCCCACACGGAGAATTTCAGAAGGAGCAGGGGATATAACCGCGTTGCATACGAAGTCGGTACCGAAGAAGTGCATGGCGGTCTTGCTGACCTGGATGTATTCAGGGAATTTCTTGACCTTCTCAGGACAGGTCTGAAAAGGGAAAAGCTTACAGATGTATGGCCGTGCTTTGTTGTCGGAAAGGTCGGCACCGACCTGCATACGACATACTTTGATCCGGCCACCGCAAGGCAGCTGACCGAAATAGCCGGTGCATACGGAAGCCTTATCAAAGGCCATTACTCCGACAATGTCTCCAACCCTGAGGAATATCCTGCATCGGGCATGGGCGCTGCCAACGTCGGCCCCGAGTTTACCGAAAACGAGTATGAAGGCCTGATGGAGCTCGAAGCAATCCAGAAATCACTGTATAATGAAGGCAGGATCGCAAAGCAATCTGAAATTAAGAAAGTGCTCTGGTCTGCGGTCATCAATTCGGGGCGCTGGAAGAAATGGATCCAGCCCGGCGAAAACCGTGATGACTTTTATTCTCTTTCACCCGGCCGCCAGGAATGGCTGATCAAAACGGGTTGCAGGTATATCTGGGAATCGCCTGAAGTTGTTGCGGCAAGGGCAAAGTTATGCCAAAACCTTGAAATGAACGGATTAGATGCTGAGACCATAATCGAGCTTTCCATTGAAAGAGCGATGGAGAGATATTTTTACAGGTTCAATCTTGTGGGACTCAGCAGTCAGCTTTGAAAATATTTTAATTATAATTGTCTGCCACGCGATCCTCAGCCATGAAAACAGTTCCTTTTGATATTATAGTCATTGGTGAGCTTAATGTCGATATCATCCTGAATAACATATCAGGCTTCCCGGAAATAGGAAAAGAAATTCTTGCCGACCGGATGTCAGTTACACTTGGAAGCTCATCTGCGATTTTTGCAAATAACATGAGCGCCCTCGGGAACAGGGTGGCATTCATTGGGAAGACTGGCCGCGACAGCTTCGCCGATGTTGTGCTTTCCACATTGTCAAAGAGCAAAGTGGATACCAGCCATATACTGAAATCCGATGATCTTGCAACAGGGGCCACTATCGTTCTGAATTATGACCAGGACAGGGCAAATGTCACCTATCCTGGTGCGATGAATGACCTGAAGTTGCAGGATATCGATTTTGACTTCCTGCCGACAGCAAAGCACGTACATTTTTCAAATTATTTCATGCAGCCCGGCATCAGGCACGATCTGCCTGAACTGTTCCGGCGAGCAAAAAAGATCGGGTTGACCACATCATTCGACCCCCAGTGCGATCCGGAGGAAAAATGGGAATTCCCATATGATGAAATGTTGCCCCATATAGATCTGTTTTTGCCGAATGCCAATGAAATCATGTCCATGACAGGATGCAGTTCTGTTATCGAGGCCATAGAAAAACTAAAAGGAAGTGCAGGCATCATAGTCGTAAAGAACGGCTGTGAAGGTGCGATTGCCTGGGACGGACGTGAAATCCTGAGGCAGCCAGCATTTAAAAATGATCAAATTGTCGATTGCATCGGGGCAGGTGACAGCTTCAATGCGGGATTCATATCCGAGTTCATTAAGGGGGCGCCGCTGAAAAGGTGCCTCGAAATCGGTGCGCTGGCCGGAGCGATTAACACCACCGGTGCAGGCGGAACCAGCGCTTTCGGGAGTTTGGATATGATACGGAAGACTGCAAAAAATAAATTCAGCTATACATTATAAAGGTATGGACCTGAAAAAGAAACTAGTCAAGCTCAGGGAGGACAGGAAAGCCATACTGGCCACCAACTTTTATAATTATGAAACCCTGGCCGGCGTCCTCCAGGCTGCATCAGAGGCCGGGCTGCCTTTGATACTCCAGCTTTCGGAAAGCTCGATAAGATATATGGGCCTTAAGGTAGCCGTTGCAATGGCAAAATCCGCCATTAAGCAATCAGGCGTGAAGGCCTGGCTCCATCTCGATCACGGCAGCTCGATCGAAATGGTAAGGGAGTGCCTCGATGAAGGTTTCGATTCGGTAATGATAGATGCCAGTGAAAAATCACTGGACGAAAATATCGGGATTACCCGGAAGGTTGTAAAGATCGCGGGGTTTTATAATGCCTGTGTTGAAGCTGAACTCGGATTTATTGCCAAGCTCGGGCAGTCCCATGGCAGTAAAGGATTTACCCGGCCGGATGAAGCTGCACGGTTTGCAGAATCCACCGGCGTTAATTCACTTGCAGTCGCAATCGGCTCAGCTCACGGCTTTTACAAATTACCACCGAACCTCAATATTGACCTGCTTTCCGAAATAAGCTCGAAGACTCCTGTCCCGCTGGTCCTGCACGGCAGCTCGGGAATACCAGACAATATGCTAATCGAAGCAATAAAGAATGGCATTTGCAAAATCAACCTGGCAACCGAGATCAAAAACATATTCATGCTCAGCCTTAAGGAAAAATTGAAAGATACCACAGAAATTGATTTGAGGATAGTTTTCCCGGATGCGATAAAAGCGGTAAAGGACCTGGTCGGACGGAAACTGCAGGTCATCAATCATTAGCTTTGGTAAAATTCAACATGAATTCAAAAATCGGGAAGAGATTCGTGCTGAGAGCTTATGAAGTGTAGAGGTAAGAAGAGAAGTATTAAACTGAGTATTGAAAATTCATTATAAATCTATCTGAAAATGAAAACAATTTTAATCGCCTTCCTTATTCTGACTTCTGCTCTTTCAGCACAAACAGTCCCCGGCAAAGCTCAAAAGACAAAATGGAAACTTGTGTGGGAAGATAATTTCAACGGAAACAAACTTGATACTTCGAAATGGAGCCTGATCAACACCAGGCCCGATCAAAGGGCTTCTGCCTGGAGCAGGCACATGATCAATGATCAGAGGGTTTATTCTGTAAAGGACGGTTCTTTATACCTGACTGCGATCAGGAATCCAGGGATTGAAAATGACCCAAGACCTTATCTGACAGGTGGTGTCGATTCAAAAGGCAAATTCTTCTTCCTGTACGGCAAAGCTGAGATCCGCATGAAAAAAGAGTGTGCACAGGGGGCATGGCCTGCTTTATGGATCCTGCCTGAGGAATCATTCTATGGTCCATGGCCTCACAGCGGCGAGCTGGATCTTATGGAACACCTGAATTTTGACAAGAACATACATTACAATGTGCATACGCGCTACGTTGATGTAATCAAAAACAAATCAAATCCTCGGAGCGGGAGCTCGGTAACGGAAACAGATGTGACACAATGGAATATCTATGGGCTCGAGTGGTATCCCGATGTAATGGTGTGGACCCTGAACGGGAAGGAAGTGTTCAGGTACCCGAGGGTAGAAAGCCTCGACAAGGATCAGCTGCAATGGCCTTTCGACAAGGCATTTTATTTCGTACTCAGCCAGCAGCTGGGGGGGTCCTGGGTTGGTGAAGTCAAGGCTGAACAGCTGCCGGTATCGATGATCATCGATTATGTGAAAGTATTTCAGAAAAAGTAAAACTACTTCAGGTGATCAGAAACTTTAACCTGCTTGTTTCCGCGCTGGTCATACTGGCATCATCAGGATTTTCTCCGGACAGGAATGATCATGTAAAAGGCAGAAGCATTGCTGTTAGCATTACAGGTGTTA
>DATGWQ010000213.1:0-10355 GCA_035299385.1 Bacteroidales bacterium
AACTGGGAAGTAGCATACCCGATCTCAAACCTGCTTTCAGGAGCAGGCATAATGCCTTCATCAAACGTCTGGGGAATTGCAGGCAAAAACGTTACTGCTCTCCTGGCTATCGAGACTACCGAGCTGGAGATGAAAATACCCGGCATGGATGATGGTTCATTGATCCATGTCGTAACCTGGGACAATAAAATGAATAAAAAATCGGAAGAAACGATTGAGTATAAAGCTCCTTTCAAAAAAATACTGAAAGAATATGATTTCATGCTGATTGACAAAGTAAAATAGGAATACAATGGAATCACAAAACAAACCGGAAACAACCCAGAGACTGATGTGCATTGATGCCCTCAGGGGATTTGACATGCTCTGGATCATTGGAGGAGCAGAAGTGCTTGTATCACTTTGCAAAGCATCAGGTATAGGATTCCTCAGCAACATGGAAGTGAATTTTGATCACTCCTGGGGGCAATTCCACTTCTACGATATCATTATGCCGCTGTTCCTGTTCATAGTGGGAGCGGTAATGCCGATATCGTTCAGGAATCGCCTTAACAAGGGCGCTGACAAGAAAACGCTCTATAAGCACATATTCAGGAGGGTGGTTCTGCTCTATATTCTCGGGCTGATCGCATCGGGGCACCTGCTGACATTCGACACGACAAAAATGCACCTGTGGACAGATACCCTTCATGCAATTGCAATCGGTTATCTTGTCAGCTCAATCCTTATTCTTGAGACAAACAGGAAAGTTCAGCTGATAGTAACAGGTGTGCTGCTGGTTTTATACTGGCTTGTTATGGCATTCATCCCAATACCGGGTGTGGGAGCCGGATTTTTTGAACCTGACAGGAATCTTGCCCTCTATGTTGATAATGCTGTTCTTGGACACTGGCAGGAAGGCGCCGGCTGGACGTATATCCTTTCCAATATGACATTTATCTGTTCTGTAATGCTCGGGGCTTTTGCAGGGCAGCTTCTGATGTCAGAAGGAAAACCAATGAAAAAGGCCGGAATGCTCGCCCTTATAGGGATTTGCTGCGTTATTGCAGGAAAGCTTTGGGGAATATGGTTCCCGATCATTCATCACCTCTGGACAAGCTCACTGGTTCTCTTTGCTGGTGGACTAAGCTTCCTTCTTCTTGCTCTTTTTTACCTGGTTATTGATGTGTGGGGATACCGGAAATGGTCATTTTTCTTTGTGGTGATTGGAATGAATGCAATAGCTGTTTATGTGGCTACGCATCTTTTTGACTTTACCAAAATCGGAAACGTGTTCGTAGGCGGCTTATTGAAATGGCTTGGCGACTGGGCTCCTTTTGTAGAAGCTTCCGCCGCACTTGCTGTAATCTGGTTGATTTTATATTGGATGTATAGAACTAAGACTTTTATAAAGATATAATATTGATTCTTCCTTTGTGCCCTTCGTGCAAACCTTTGTTCGAAAAATATTAAATACATGCAGTTGAAGAAATCATTTTTATCGGCCATTTTTTGTTTTGCTCTTCTTCTTGCCGGCTGCTCAAAACATCAGAGCAGCGTCAGCTATCCCCGAATTTTCAGGGCATGGAGCGGTATTGAGGATACGATATTCAAGGGAAATGAAACAGAGAATTATGCAAAGCACGACCTTTGTTTCGGTTCTATATCAGGGCTGCTGGGACTGGAATGGCAGCTTGATGACAGTATTAAATATGAAGGTCTGGCAACAAAGATCTCAGAGAAAAACCTTCAGGCTGCAACTGACAGGAAAGCTGAACTTTTAAAGCTGAATCCCCGCATGCTTTTGCTGGCCACCATCGAATACCGTGATGCGTACTATGGCTCAGGAAAAGATTCTGAAAAAGTTGATTTTCCACCCGATTCCCCATTCTGGCTGAGGGACAGTAGTAATAATGTTGTAATTGGCTGGGCTGAGGATACCAATGTCGACGGAGTGATCGACAGGAAAGACGACACTCCCTGGGGACTGGCTGATTTTACCAACGAAAAATTCCAGGACATACTCGCCGACAAAGCCCTGGCAGTAAAAAACACCGGACTTTTTGAGGGTATTTTCCTCGACTGGTGGAAAGAGCGCGGTGCAACTGCGTATGATATAATGGAGCCAGGATCCGGACCTGTTCTGAGTGATATACTGGAATTGGCTGCAAGAATAAATATCCTTAAAAAGATAAGGGAAAAAACGGGAAATGATTTTCTCATCCTGGTGAATGCCAACTATGATACAATACCTCTCTCGGCTCCATATGTGAACGGAGCTTTCATGGAATGCTACAGGGATGACTTCATGCATGGATATACAACGGAAGAGATTCATAAAATGGAAACCAGCCTGGCCTGGCATGAGAGAAATCTTAAAAAGCCTGTGATCAATTGCCTCGAAGGCTGGCGTGTAGTTCAAAAGTATGATGATGATCCGAAAACAAGATTTGCTGAAAGAAATAATGAGGAAAATAAAAGATCCATGCGGATGATCACTTCACTTGGACTGACTCATTCCGACGGGTACGTTCTTTTCTCGGATCCCAACGAGCTGCCATGCGGGGATCATCTGCACAACTGGTATGATTTCTGGGATGCACAGCTTGGCAGTCCCGTTTCACCCAAAAGCGTAAAATATGAAAATACTGATGGCCTTTATATCAGGGAATTTGATAATGGCTGGGTGGTTTACAATAACAGTGGATCTGAAAAGGAAATAACTCTTCCGGGGAAGGCAACCGGATTAACAAGCAGGCTATCTGGAACGCGTCACCGGCTCCCCAATCTCGACGGAGAAATTTATTTGCGCAATTAAATTGTCTTTAAGATGAATAAAAGAACTTTTTACATCTGTATACTGATCCTGCTCTCTGCTTTTTTGTATCAATGCAGGGAAGAGAAAAAGAGCAACGCTTCCTCTGCTCTTGAAAAGACAATAGCGGTAAAGCCTTTCAGGGTACTGGTCATAATAGGCGACCAGTGGACAGATCCCATGAGCTACAGCATCGACCCGACAAGGGTCAGGGATGAGGATTTCCTCGATGTTGTAACAATGCTGAAGATATGGGGGGTACCATTCGATATACTCAGGCTCGATGAGCAAAGGTTGCAGATAAACCGCTTCCTCGACAGCCAGGCAAAGGCAAACTATGGCTGCATGATCTGGATGGCTGACCCAAAAGGCATAAATCCGCTTTCGGCAAATTATGAAACACTGAAAAAGGCTGTCAATGAATACGGTATAAGCCTGATTGCATTTTCGGATTACATCAGGGTGCCGGAGGTTGCTGAACTCTGCGGGATCAGCATTAAAGGCGCCGAACAAAAGCAGCTGAGCGAAACAGGTCTGAAATTTTCGCTGACCGGGAATCACTTTATCACTTCAAATAATCATGATTTAAAGCTGCCTGACAAAGCACGATTGGCCAAATCCACCATTCCCGAAGCCAACGGCATTACACTCACCGACAAGGTTGAGGCTGACATCTCCGGAGTAAATGTTATAGATTGCTCTGTAACATCCTCTGCCATAGCCCTGGGTATGATAGGAGAAGCTCCCCAGATGACCGTTAGAAACATAAATGAAGGCACAAAGGCGATCTGGATAGGAGGAGGGCATGACTGGTTCCGCAAGTATCCGGACATGAGAAAGCTCTTTCGCAAGTCACTGGTATATTCTATAGGCTATGGACTTTTTAATGACGTTTTCGAAAACGGCTTCATCTGCATTATGGATGATGTTGGCTGTGCAGAGCACTCATACAGCCTCACCTGGCACTACCCGACACCGGCAAAGGACACGCTGATAAAATACCTGATTGAACCGCTTGAGAAGCATGGATTCATGATGGTACAAAACATTACTCCCGGGTTTGCAGACAAGGACAGGAAGATGATCGTATCTTCATGGGATGTGCCTCCGTTCACTGATATTTTCGGAAACTACCAGGACTATAAATCGACCAAGGAAGGCCTCGATGAAGGTCTCAGGCGCGGAGTTTTTGAAATTCAGCCTCATCGTGCCTGGTCACACATGAACTGGGACCTGGAATCAGCTCCCGGACCCTTCTGGGGAAAGCCGGAGGGTGAGATGAGAATAACTGACTGGTATAATGAAGTGGTTGATGTAAGACGCGACCATGCGCCTGTTCCGTCGAATGACCTGCTTTTCATTTTCAAAATGGGTATTGATGCAGTAAAAAAGGGTTTCGGAGTAACAGCCCTTGCAGCCGAGGTACGTCCCGGGGCTGAGCTTGTCGCAGGCAAATCCGGCGGTTTTGACAATGGACGCATTGCGGCGATCGCAGGTCTCGGAGTCAGCCGCGAGTGCTACGTGGGTTTTGATCACACCATTGAATTTAAAATGATGATGCCCGACCAGTTCACTTTCCATGATCTCGATCTGACTGCCAAAACCAATTATCCGGCCGACCAGGATGAAGCCGGCTGGGACAACCTTCTGAAGATGACCGCGGAAGAGCTTACAGCATGCAAGATCGCAGGCGGAAGAAGATGCAATGTTCATGACAGCCAGGACTGGATCGAATCGAGAAAGGACAAACACTGGATGGGATTTAATGAAACATGCGCGTACCTGCATGCGCTTATCGGGAACACAGCCGCAGGAGGATTCGGGTTGCAGCTCCGGTACGATGATCATTATTGCAAGCATTTTGAAAAGAAAAATTCATCCTGGACACTCGAGCTGTCAGATGAATTTTTAAAGAACTTTCCGGAAAACTCATCCGTGTACGTGGATAATGTCAAAACTGGCTCTGCAATCCAGGGCGCTGTTGAGGTTCCCGCAGGGCTGGGCACACACACAATTGAAATAAAATAGAATATAATATAATCAAGGTAACACTTAACCCTGAAACGAAATCAAGACAATACTTATGAAAAAATTCACCTTCGGTATTCTAATTCTTCTGTTTGTTGCAGCAGGCTGCACTTCGAAACAGGAAAGTAAAAGCGATGCAAAAAGTGACACGACTGCTGCTGTGGTCTCCGATGGCCTTGCAATGACACCTCCCATGGGATGGAACAGCTGGAATCCCTATGGTAAGGGTGTAAGTGAGAAAGTGATCCGGGAAACTGCAGATGCATTTGTCAGTTCAGGTCTGAAAGATGCAGGATATAACTATGTTGTAATTGATGACATATGGCAGGGAGGCCGCGATTCCGTTTCAGGATTGCTTTATCCTGATCCGGAAAGATTTCCCTCAGGCATTAAAGCCCTTGCAGATTATGTTCATAGCAAAGGTCTGAAATTCGGGATATATTCAGATGCCGGGACCCTTACATGCGGGGACATGCCTGCAAGCTTCGGACATGAGGTCCGGGATGCACAGCAGTTTGCAGAATGGGGTGTTGATTACCTGAAGTATGATTATTGTTATTGTCCCGATTATGCATCTCTTAACAATGATTATAAAATGGCCATTTCACGCTATAAGGCCATGGGTGATGCCCTGAAAGCGACAGGTCGTCCTATCGTCTTCAGTATATGTGAATGGGGGCCCCGCTCTCCATGGCTCTGGGGAAAAGAAGTCGGAGGACACCTCTGGAGAACTTCTTATGATGTAGGTGATAAATGGGATGATCCCCGCAATGAACACAGCCAGATAGGCATTCTGACATCTATCGACGTTATGTGCGATCTCGAACGGTTTGCCGGTCCAGGTGGATGGAACGATCCGGATATGCTTGTGATAGGACTTGCGAATAAAGGTTTTATAAAAGGTGGCGGCTGCACAGACGCGGAATACAGGACACAGATGAGCATGTGGTGCATGTTCTCTGCTCCCCTGATGATGGGCTGCAGTGTCACCGAAATGACAGATGCCACAAAGGAAATCCTCCTGAATAAGGATGTTATTGCCATTGACCAGGACCCGCTTGGCAAGCAGGCGTTCCGCGTCTGGAGAAAAGACGGGGTTGAAGCATGGAAAAAACCTATGTCAGGTGGTAAAATTGCAATGGCATTCCTGAACAGGAACTCCGGCCCGGAAACCGTAACTGTTCCCTTTGATCAGCTGGAGCTTGAAAAAGACGCAGCTTTTGATGTCTATGATGTCTGGAAGCATGAGCAGGTGAAGCAGAATGCCGGCAGCCTGACATCAAAGCTTGTATCGCATGAGACCCAGGTTTTTGTCCTTACTCCAAAAGCAAAGTAATTTATTGTTAATTTATTAACACACTATGTCGATCACATATAAGCTGAAAGTTTTGGCCCTTCTTGGATTCCTGATTTTGCCTGCTTCATGTAAACACAAACCGAAAGAGCCGATGAATCAGGATACGTCCATGCTTTGCCAGGATGCATTCTGGACTGAAGCCGAAGGCAAAGCTTTCCTTGAGAAACAGAGGGCAACTTACACGACAGAGGATGATTGGTTACAGCGTGAAAAACTGATCCGCAGCCAGATTCTCAAGGGAACAGGCCTGGATAAATTTCCCGAAAGGTGCCCGCTTAACCCGATTTTCGGTGAGAAACGGTCATTCGAAGGTTATGACGTGAGGAACGTGGCATTCCAGAGCCTTCCGAACGTCTGGGTGACAGGTACCCTTTACATTCCTGCGAATGCAACCGGTAACCTGCCAGGCATTCTGAGCCCTCATGGCCACTGGGATGATCCTGCCGATTATGGCCGTTTTAAACCTGATGCCCAGAAAAGATTTGCCGGAATGGCCAGGATGGGTGCAATTGTACTGGCTTACGACATGGTGGGATATGGCCAGCTTAAAGATTTCGGCTGGAAGCATGAACATCCCATGACGCTTAAGCTTCAGCTATGGAACAGCATAAGAGGGATCGATTTTCTGCTCTTGCTCGGAGCGGATCCTGAAAGAATCGGCGTTACAGGAGAGTCGGGAGGTGGCACCCAGACATTCATGCTTACTGCTGTTGACGACAGGGTAAAGGTATCGGTGCCGGTAGTCCAGGTATCAGCTCATTTTTTTGGCGGATGTGTTTGCGAGAGCGGAATGCCGGTCCATAAAGATATCGATTACCAGACAAATAATGTCGAGATTGCCGCCTGTGCCTATCCGCGGCCGCTCATGATAATTTCCGATGGGGACGATTACACAAGGAATACTCCTGAAGTTGAATATGCTCACATTAAGTACATCTATGATCTTGGCGGAAAAGGCGGTAATGCAGAGTATGCGAATTTCCCGGATGAAAAGCACGGTTACGACTACAGCAAGCGCGCTGCTGCTTATCCGTTCCTGGCAAAACATCTCGGACTGGACCTCTCAAGGGCAATGAACCCTGATGGATCGTTGAACGAAGATGGGATCGTAATAGAAGACCAGAAAGCTTTGTACATTTTCGATGACAGGCATCCTTTCCCCGAAAATGCTGTGAGAAACAATGATGACGTGAAGTGGAATTGATAAATGATTGAAAGGTTGAGCTCAGAACTGACAAAGAAGGAACGCGTTAAGATTGCAATGTCGCATATGGAAGCAGATTATGTCCCCTTCCAGATGGATTGCCTGTCTGCCGCAGAAAGAAAGCTTAAATCTCATTTCGGTGAGCAAGACCTGCAGGAAGTCATTGGAAACCACATTGCTATGTTCGAGCCCAGCTATTATTCTATTTTTATTAAGGAATATATCCATGAAAGGAAATTTGTCGATCATTTTGGCGCGACCTGGGAGCTGAAGCCTAACGAAGATATCGGGACTGTCATTGATAATCCATTGAAGGAACCTTCGTTGAAAGGATACGACTTTCCGGCTGCTGAGAAAATAATGGATCTGGAAAATATCCCGGCTTTCATCGAATCAAACAACGACAGGTTCATAATCGGTGCGATAGGATTTTCATTATACGAGCGTGCCTGGATAATGAGAGGCATTGAACCTGTGCTTTCGGATTTTCTTATGAACCCCGGATTTATTGATGAGCTGTTCGATAAGATAATCGACTTCAATCTTACAATTACAAGGAAGCTTTGCAAATACCCGATAGACGCTTTCCATTACGGTGATGATTGGGGACAGCAATACGGATTGATAATGGGAATTGATCTCTGGAGAAAATTTTTCAAGCCCAGGCTCAGGAAGCTTTATGATGCTGTGCATGAAGCTGGACTTCCTGTTTCAATACATTCCTGTGGCGACATAAGCGAGATTATACCTGATCTTATTGATATGGGTGTCAATATGATAACGCCTCTGCAGGCCGAAGCTCTCGATTTCAGTTTCCTGAAAAAAGAATATGGCAGACATCTTACTTTCTGGGGCGGAGTCAGCACCCAGAAGACCTTACCTTACGGTTCGCCTGCCGATGTGAGGGCAGAAGTCAGGGACAGGATAAAAGTAATGGGAAAAGGCGGTGGATATATCGTAGCCCCGTCACATGAGCTGCAGGGAGATGTGCCGCTCGAAAACATGCTTGCTTTTATAGATGAAGTACACAATCAAAACTTTTTATGCAATTGATGAAAAATTTAAAAACTATAGCATTCCTCCTTGCTGCTCTTTTTGCTGCGCCCGGTGTCTCCGGTCAGCTCAGTGTAAAAAAGTTTGGTGCAAAGGGTGACGGTAAAACCCTCGATACCCGCAGCATCCAGAATGCGATCGATGTGGTTTTCAAGAATGGGGGTGGGGTAGTTGATGTCCCGGCAGGGAAATTCCTGATCGGCACCCTGATCCTGAAAGATAATGTTGAATTGCACCTTCATCCCGGGGCAACACTGCTGGGCAGCCCTGATTACCATGATTACACTGAGATAATTCACAAGTACGATTCCAGGACCAATGGCCTGTATGCCAAATATTTCATGATATTTGCAGAAGGTGCGGAAAATATATCCATTACCGGAACAGGCATCATCGATGGTAACGGGCTGAAAAATTTCCAGGAAAGTGATCCCCAGAACCTGCGCCCGTACATGATACGACTGGTTAATTGCAGCAGGGTCACAATCAGGGATGTTAAGCTTCTTGAATCGGCAAACTGGACCCTGCACCTGCTTGGATGCAGTGATGTGAATGTGGATGGAGTCGATATAGACAACCATGTGCGTTCAAACCGCGACGGCATTGACATTGATGCATGCAACAGGGTGACTGTCGCAAATTCCAGGTTCAACACCGGCGACGATGCTATTGTCTTGAAATCCACAAATGACACTCTCTGTCAGAATGTTGCGGTAACAAATTGTATAATCCGGACGACTGCATCCGCTGTAAAGACCGGCACCGAATCCGGTGGAGGATTCAAAAATATCACTGTAAGCAATTGCGTCATAAGGGACCTGCCCGATCATACCGGCATCGAGCTCATAACAGTCGATGGCGGCATGATGCAGAACATCGTTATCGACAATATTGTGATGGAAAATGTCGCATCACCCCTCTTCATAAGGCTGGGAAACAGGGCAAGGCCTTACAAGGCTGGTCAGTACGTTGATCACCAGGATGATGTTAAAAGCATCTACCTGAATAATATCACCGTAGTGGACTGTAAGCGCCCCGGGATACTTATGGGCTTGAATTCTAAGAAGCTGAATGATATCGTAATAACCAATTATTCGGTAAAAAATTCAGTGGAGCAGACGCCTGTGCCTTACGATAAGGTACCGCTCGATGAATTCGGTTACCCTGCCGGGACATATTTTAAAAACCTTCCGGCTTACGGGCTGTATGTCAGGAATGTGGAAGGACTCAGGCTGCAGAATATAAACATGTATTCTGCTGAAGGTGAAACAAGACCGGCTCTCGTGCTCGACAGGACTGAAGATGTTGAGCTCTCGTCAATTCATGCCGAGATGAAGAATTCCGCTTCTCCGATGATCTATATCCGTAACTCGAATAACATTGATGCTTCTCTCTGCAGGTCACTGGATGAAGTGAATTCCCTTTTCGGAGATGAAAGCAATTCTAATTCCGGCATCAGGCTCTATCGAAACCCACTGCATGCCCGGCAGCAGGAAATTTCCCAATATCCTTCTTTTCCGGAACAGCGCTCTTTTGAGGATTTTCCGACTGAGCTGAAATTTGTGATTGACAAAGGCGAAAATGTGCAAGGGCTGCCATCAGTGAACCTGGGGAAAGAGCCTCTTCAATTCGGCATGAATATGACAAAAAGAGGCTCTCTGCAGTTGTGCATGCTGGTTCTGAACCCGTCGCAGAAACCTTCAAACATTTTGATTAAATATGAGGGCATCACGCAGCATTTCAGGGTTAACTGGCAAGACTGGGGATGGGCTGCCGTAACACTACTGAAGGAATATCCATCGGATAAGAAGGTAGATTTTGAGATTTCGGCGGAGAATAAGAATTCGGATATTAATCTCTCGAGGGTTTATTTCAGGTACCAGGATGTTAAAAAAACTGATTAATAAAAGGCTGAAATG
>DATGWQ010000214.1:0-1620 GCA_035299385.1 Bacteroidales bacterium
AACATTCCTCCAATAACTGTATTCCCCGCATTATAACCTTTCTGAATCCTTCCCACGGTATAGCTTGTAAGAGGTTCAGTCTGTGCAGTGCTCCTGGTCCCCTCGGGGTCGCTCAGGTGTGCCATCTGGTTTGCCGTGACACTCTGGATCAGTCCGACCGATAAACCGCTCGAGGTTGTTCCGCTGAATTTCATGGCGCTCAGAATGCTTGTCTTATCAGGCATTCTGACAAACCTGTCATCTGCCGGATTGATCGTCAATGAGGGAGCATGCCCTATCCGCCTGGAATAAAACAGGTTCTGATCTTCAAAATTATAGTTGAAGATTGTCAGTCCCTCGAGAAAGAACGGGCGTTTCTCCTCATAAAAAGTCTCGAAAGCTGTGAGGTTCATGACGGAAGGATCAGATTCAACCTGTCCGAAGTCGGGGTTAACCGTAAGGTCGACGGTGAAGTTGCTGGAGATACCTATTTTAGCATCGAGCCCTGCATTCCCGCTCCACAGTCTGCCATTTTTGGTGAATGGGTTGCCGGGCTGTTCTTTCATTGTTTTCAACTCGCCTAGTGTGAAAGGGAGCAACTCCAGCCGCCTGGATTTCTTGAGCCCGGAAATTCCTTTCAATTCGCCAAAATTGTAAAGCATGCCCGGACCGGTCTTGGATTGCTTTTCCCAGTTGCTTTCTTCCGATAAGCGTGATATCCATCTCCAGGTATGCATACCCCATACCTGTTCTTCCTTATTGCTGTAACGGAGCTGGCTGAACGGAACCTCAATTTCGGCCACCCAGGCTGAATCTTCAAGTCCCGTCTTCCCCTTCCATACCGCATTCCAGTTAAAATCCCAGTTGGCGGGATTGAAAAGGACCAGGTCGATCTTTTGTCCCCATGCGGTAATTGAAAATTCAAACCCGGTACGGTAATCATGATAGCTGTCAAGCGTTATCCCGACAATATCCACCCCGACATTTTCTGCTTCATCTCTCAGGCTGGCCACCCTCCGTATTTTTTCAGGCTCACCGTCATAAGCTCGGAAAGCAACGTACAGGTTCTTGTCATCATACTGGATATTAAGCTCAGTCGGGTATGTCGGCTTCGCACCTTCATTGGGTATGTATTGTGTATAATCTCCTGCCCAGGTGCCATTCTTCCAGCATTCATCATCGAGCTTCCCGTCAATGACCGGTTTCGCCGTAACAAGCCTGGATGTTGTGTATCCGGGTTGCCTGAGCACCGGATTTTTGGCAGAATCCTGCTGTGAATATGACTCCTGCACCGTAAGGCTAAGGACAAGAATGATGAAGAGATCTTTTGCCTGTATGCTTTTCATTTTTTATGCCGCTTAAGCAAAGAAGTTCAAATTTAGGGAATTCTTTCAAATGCTGCATCAGGCACCTGTTCCCGAGATCTGCTCAGAGGTTTGGATGCCTTCTGCTACTTCCCTGATTATTCCAAGCTTCACATAAAGAGGCCTTACAATTCTTCTTAATTCCGGAAGCTTCCTGAGGAATATCAGTGCCCCGGCAATTGTGCAGATACCGAATATCAGGATTGTATTGGGTGTCCCGATTGCTTTGGCGAGTGCTCCCGACATCAGGCTGCCGAAAGGCGCAGTTCCCATTACT
>DATGWQ010000215.1:0-7085 GCA_035299385.1 Bacteroidales bacterium
GTCAGGGACAACATATCGGTAGATAAAATATCATTTTTTTGTCTGTTTCATTTTATCTAAATTTGAAATATAATTAGTGCAACTCTGAATGGAAGAGAAAGGTAATAGCGGGAAGGTCAGTCTCGAGAATTCCGGCCTGATGCCAAAAGAAGAGATGCTCGAGACTGCCGTAAGAAACAGAAGGCTCACAATAGGGGTTGCAGGCGATAACCAGGAACATGAGAAAAGGGTTGCGTTGACTCCCGAGGCGGTTCACCAGCTTGTGGAAGGAGAGAATGAGGTTATTATCCAGAAAGGCGCAGGTCTTGCAGCAAATTACACCGACAAGGATTACAGTGAAAACGGGGCAATCATCAGCGATTCCCCTGCGATGGTGTACAGCGCTGACGCAGTCATCAAGGTTTCTCCTTTCACTGAAAAGGAAGCTGAATATCTGAAAGGCAACCAGGCAATTCTGTCGAGCCTTAATGTTTTTCAGATAAGCGAAGAGACTCTCCGCAATCTTATCAGGAAAAAAGTTACTGCAATAGCTTTTGAAAAGATCCGTGACCAGAGCGGTGAAATGCCCTATATCGAATCGATGAGTGAAATATCCGGGATCACCTCCCTCCTCATAGCATCAGAATACCTGAGCAACCTCCATGGCGGAAAGGGTGTTCTTCTCGGGGGAATTGCAGGCATAACACCAACAGAGGTCGTGATAATCGGTGCGAACACGGCTGGCGAATCAGCCTCAAGAGCGGCTCTTGGGCTTGGAGCGACAGTGAAGATCTTCGACAATTCCATTCCGAAGCTCAGGATGATCCAGAATGCCCTTGGTCAGAGGCTTCAGACATCGGTTTTCCATCCACAGGTGCTTAAAAAGGCCCTGAAATCAGCCGATGTTCTTATCGGTGCAATGGAGCTTGATGATATGCAGCCCATCTATCATGTGACCGAGGAAATGGTACGCAGCATGAAAAAAGGAGCCATCGTAATCGATCTAAGCAATACGGGGGGCTGCATCGAAACAACAGAGTGCCGGTTCATGAGGGGACCTGTCTATGAAAAGGCAGGCATTACACACTTCTCGGCATGGAACCTTCCTTCGAGAGTTGCCAGGACTGCATCGATTGCGGCAAGCAATATTTTCACTCCCCTCCTCCAGCGAATGGCTGATGCCGGCGGATTGAACCAGCTTTTAAAATATGACCAGGGTGTGAGGAAAGGGGCCTACCTCTATAACGGCCTTCTGACAAATGCGACACTCGGGCTGAAATTCGGAATCATATCCAAAGACCTCGACCTGCTTATCACGGCTTTCTGATCAGGTAAATTTCAGCGAGGACTTTTTCCCTTTAGCTTCAACAACGGCATTCCTTCCAATAAAAACTGCGCGGTTGTCGTTCACATGTCCCGCAGGAAAGCCGAACAGAACAGGGTAATCGTATTCGGCAACAATCTCGAGAATTGTTTCTTCAATGCTCTTCCCCCATGGGATCCGGGTATCATTCATCTGGGTCATACCTCCCACCACAAGTGCCGCCAGGTTATCGAGCTTGCCTGCAAGCTTCAGCGAGGAAAGCATCCGGTCGATATGGTAATAGTATTCCCCTACATCTTCAAGGAAAAGTATTTTACCGTTTGTGTCGGGATCGGCAGGGGTGCCAACGAGACTGTAATACAGGGAAAGATTTCCGCCGGCAATCTCACCTTCGGCCCGGCGTTTACGTGCGCCGTCTCCTTCCCAGACGATGCCTGCGAGTCTGCCGAAAAGAGCCTTCTTCAGTGTGGAAAAAGTAATTTCTTCTTTATCCGTATCATAGTAATTAAGAGGCATGTCACCATGGATTGAAACCAGGTTTTCACGTTCTGAAAGCCAGGTATGCAGAACCGTTATATCGCTGTAACCGACATACCATTTCGGGCTTTTCTTCAGTGAAGAGAAATCAATACGGTCAATGATCCTTAGCAGTCCATAACCGCCTCGGGCACACAACACTGCTTTAACCGAAGGATCATCTGTTGCTTCCTGGAAGTCGGAAAGCCTCTCTTCATCCGTACCGGCAAAAGGTCCATTCCTTTTTGCAGCATTTTTCCCGATACGTGCTTTTAATCCCCAATCAGCAAGAAAGTCTACTGCAGCATGCAGCTTGTCCTCATCTATGCAAAATGCAGGGGAAACAATCGCGACTTCATCACCCTTCTTCAGAAAGGGCGGTAACGTTTTTGAAACAGGCATATCTTAATATTATACGTAAAAATACGGGAAAAGTTTCACTTTTGTCTTCTTGTCTGCTTATCTCCTGGTCTTCTTGTCAAAAGAGCCATAAATATTGCGATCAGCAGACTAGTGGACCAGCAGACTAGAAGACCAGCAGACTTTTTGTATCTTTGCCAATCTTAACAAAAATCTTATGAAGAACTACAAACGCCACCTCATCACATCAGCTTTGCCATATGCCAATGGCCCCATACACATCGGGCACCTTGCAGGAGTGTATGTCCCATCTGACATTTACACGAGGTATCTGCGCATGAAGGGAGCCGATGTAATTTCTATTTGCGGCTCTGATGAACACGGCGTGCCTATAACCCTGAAAGCCAGGAAAGAAGGCGTTACCCCACAGGAAATCGTGGACAGGTACCATTTTCTGAATAAAAAGGCTTTCGAAGATTTTGGAATAGCATTTGACATTTATTCACGTACTTCGAATAAGATTCATTACGAAACCGCATCGCAGTTCTTCAGGACTCTTTATGACAAAGGGGAATTCATTGAAAAGACCTCTGAGCAGTATTATGACGAGGAGGCTAAATGCTTCCTGGCCGACAGGTATATTGTAGGTACATGCCCTCATTGCGGCAACGAAAACGCTTACGGGGACCAGTGTGAAAAATGCGGCACATCCCTAAGCCCGAGCGACCTCATCAATCCTCACTCGACCGTCAGCGGCAGCAAGCCTGTACTGCGTGAGACCCTTCACTGGTACCTTCCGCTCGATAAATATGAATCGTGGCTGAAAAAATGGATACTCGGAGATCATAAGGAATGGAAGACAAATGTTTACGGGCAATGCAAGTCGTGGCTCGACCAGGGCCTGCAGCCCAGGGCCGTGAGCAGGGATCTTGACTGGGGGGTTCCCGTACCAGTCGAGGGTGCCGATGGAAAAGTTCTTTATGTGTGGTTTGACGCACCCATAGGATATATTTCCGCAACCCGCGAGCTCACACCCGACTGGGAAAAATACTGGAAAGACAGTGAAACAAGAATGATACACTTCATCGGCAAGGACAAT
The DNA here is from genome assembly GCA_035299385.1 of Bacteroidales bacterium. GTDB lineage: Bacteria > Bacteroidota > Bacteroidia > Bacteroidales > VadinHA17 > LD21. Next base: position 3,279 of record DATGWQ010000215.1, read on the forward strand.
ATTGTTTTTCATTGCATAATCTTCCCTGCCATGCTTAAGGCGGAAGGAAGCTATATCCTCCCCGACAACGTTCCGGCAAATGAATTCCTGAATCTTGAAAGTGACAAGATATCGACTTCAAGGAACTGGGCTGTATGGCTGCATGAATATCTCGAGGATTTCCCCGGGAAGCAGGATGTGCTTAGATACTCACTTTGCGCCAGCATGCCTGAAACAAAAGACAATGATTTTACCTGGAAGGAATTCCAGGCAAGGAACAATAACGAGCTTGTCGCCATACTGGGTAATTTCGTTAACAGGGCGCTTGTTCTGACAAATAATTATTACGATGGCAGGGTTCCGGAGAGAGGCAGGACAGATCAAACCGACGAAAGCGTACTCGCCGAAATTGCCGTTCTGAAAAATAATGTTAGCGAAAGTCTTGAAAATTTCCGTTTCCGTGAAGCTTTGAAGGAAGCAATGAACCTGGCGAGACTGGGGAATAAATATCTTGCCGATGCCGAGCCATGGAAGGTGATCAAGACAGATCCTGAAAGAGTTAAAACAATAATGAACATTGCACTGCAGATCACTGCGAACCTGTCTGTTATCTGCGAGCCTTTCCTGCCTTTCTCGATGGCAAAGCTGCGCCAATGGATAAACTACGGAAAACCTATGTGGGAAGATGCAGGAAAAACCGACCTGCTGAAACCGGGACACAAGGTTAACAAGCCTGAGCTACTATTCGAAAAGATCGAGGATGAAGCTATTCAGCGGCAGGTTGACAAGCTTCTTGCAACCAAAAAGAGCAATGAAGCTGCATCCGCAAGTGCAGTCCCCGGCAAACAGCCTGTTACATTTGATGATTTCAGCCGCATGGATATTCGCACTGCGACAATCCTCGAGGCTGAAAAAGTGCCCAAGACGACAAAGCTTCTAAAGCTGAAGATCGATACAGGCCTCGATGTCCGCACGATCGTATCGGGAATTGCCGAGCACTACAAACCTGAAGATATCATCGGAAAGCAGATCTCAATCGTTGCCAACCTCGAACCGAGGAAAATTAAAGGTATCGAATCCAAAGGCATGATCCTCATGGCCGAGGATAAGGATGGAAAGCTTGTGATGGTGCAGCCGGAGACGAAGGTGAATAACGGAAGCACTATTAAATAAGGTATTCGGTATCCGGTAAGCGGTAATCGGTGCAGTGGACTCTACCGGTTACCGAATACCGATTACTGATTACCCTTTTACTGATGGTAATCAGTATCTGACTTCAAGAAATGTTTTAAGGCTTATTTCTTCCTCGAAATCCAGCTCCCTGGGAACTTCTCGACAATGGAATCTTTCTTTGCAACGGCTGTTGCAAGATCAGGACATGCCAGGGCACATACCCGGTAAAAGCCATTGCCGCCCTGCACGACTTCAGGGTTGAAGCCTTCTGCCTGCAGCTGTTTTACCTGTTTGCCGGCATTTATTTCTGACTGGAAACTTCCTGTTATAATAAAATATGACGATTCAGCCGTGATCTTTCCGGCTGATGATGTTGCGGGCTTAACACTTGCTTCAGCAGAAGGTTGTAAAACGGTTCCGTCCGCTGCCGAAGGTTGAGTTACTTCAGCAGTTGATGCAAAAGCGCTGCTGTCGGTAATGACTGCATTGTCAAGGGCTGTCTTGTTGTGCTCGAATTCAGCGCTTGCGAGCGGGTTGAGATTTGAAGTTTCGACTTTCGCCTTCAGAAAATCAGTCTGAAGTGACACGAAAGCCAGCACTCCGGCAACAGGCAGTATAACCGCAGCTCTCCACAGGTATTTTCTCAGTATCGTATGTTCCCGTGTCACTTTCTGAGGCTGGCCGGATATCTGCTTTCTTACATCATAGCCTGTAACCGGCTTACAGGTGAACGATTCGAGACCAAATGAGTCGGGGTTGTAATTGACAGAAGAATCCGGTTCAAATTGTATATTCCCTTCATGATTGTTCATGAAGCTCCCAATCTGGTCAAATACAACTTTCTCGCCTTTTTCAAGTTTCCTTGAGAGACCGGCGGCAAACTCCTCCGCCATCGAACGCGCATCCTTGTAATTAAGCCCGCCTACAGATGAGATTTTCCTTATCAGCAGCCCGTCGTTGTTGTTCAGGTTCCTGTTAAATGATATCTGCTTCACCGGCGGGAAAAAAGTTCCTGTGGCTTTGTCGATCTTTGCCGGGGAATAATTTCCTATGAATCCCCCAAAACCGGGGATAATGACACAATCATGATCGAACAGTAATTCTTGTATGCAGGAAATGATGTCCACGTTTCAGGGTATTTCAAATAACAAATCTAAGAAAAACTCCAGAAGAACACTCATAAAAAAGCTAAAATTTTGAACAGTTCGCATAAGCTCTTTTGCAGCTATTCTTAAAGATGTGTTATCTTCGTAATTCAATTTTTTCTGAGGACATGCGTAAAATAGAAATGGTCGACCTGAAGGCTCAGTACAACAAGCTTGAGGGTGAAATAGACCGGGCAATAAAAGGAGTTCTTGAGTCCTCCGCATTTATCAAGGGGCCGGATGTGAAGCTGTTTGAGGAGGAGCTGAAGAACTATATGGAAGTTAAGCATGTGATCTCATGCGGTAACGGCACGGATGCCCTCCAGCTTGCCATGATGGCCCTGAACCTGAAGCCCGGTGATGAGGTGATCACAACCAATTTCACATTCATAGCCACGGTTGAAGTGGTTGCCCTCCTCGGCCTTAAGCCGGTCATTGTGGATCCCGAACCCGGAAGTTTCAACATTTCAGTTGATGCAGTTAAAAAAGCCATCACACCCCGTACACGTGCAATCGTGCCTGTTCATCTTTTCGGCCAGTGCGCAGATATGGAGCAGCTTCTCAGACTCGCCGGAAAACATAACCTGTATATTATCGAAGATGCTGCACAGGCCACTGGTGCGGATTATATCTTCAGCGACGGAACGACCAAAAAAGCCGGCACAATCGGCACCACAGGCACAACTTCATTCTTCCCTTCGAAGAACCTCGGCTGCTATGGCGATGGCGGAGCTCTCTACACCAATGATGATGCCATTGCGGCAAAGCTCAGGAGCATTGCCAACCACGGCATGAAGGAGAGATATCACTATAATGATGTCGGAATCAATTCGCGCCTCGATACTGTTCAGGCAGCAATACTCAGGGTGAAGCTGAAACACCTCGATGAATTCAATGCTGCAAGAAGATCAGTTGCCGATGCTTATGATGAAGCATTCAGATTATGCGATCTGATTGAAATCCCGGAACGTGTTAAGTTTTCATCACATATCTTTCATCAATATACGATCAGGGTCAGAAACGGGAAAAGGGATGGGCTGAAAAAATATCTTGAACAGAATGGTATTCCATCGATGATATATTATCCGGGACCGCTTCATCTTCAGGAAGCTTACCGCTATCTAGGCTACACTGAAAAGGACTTCCCTGTAACATCGGAACTTTGCAGGCAGGTTCTTTCGCTGCCAATGCATCCTGATATGGAGAAAGAACAAATTGAACATATAACTGTTAAGGTATTGGAGTTTTTCAACCAGCAATCGTAAATGGATAAAGACTTTTTTGCCCATGAAACAGCCGTGATCGACGAAGGCTGTACGATTGGGAAAGGCACCAAAATATGGCATTTCAGCCATATAATGAAAGGATCAGTAATAGGAGAAAACTGCAACATAGGACAGAATGTCGTTGTCTCACCCGGTGTCCGGCTGGGAAGGAATGTGAAAGTGCAGAACAACGTTTCGATCTATACCGGTGTGATATGCGAGGATGATGTTTTCCTCGGTCCTTC
>DATGWQ010000216.1:0-2076 GCA_035299385.1 Bacteroidales bacterium
CAGCACCGTCTCGAGCGGCCAGGGTGGCCCGCACAGTCAGCGCGTATCGAGCGTCCGGTGGCGCCGACCGCCACAGCCCAGCCTCGACGAACCCGCCCCGCCGCACTCGGACCAGCTCGCCGGCCTTGACGGCTGCTGAGAGCGCGGAAGTCGTCACCCCGGCGCGTACTGCCTCAGGAGCACCCAGCACACCGCCGTACGTACGCACCAGCTGCGAGAGCCATCCGTCCACACGCCGATCCTCATCGCCGCCCTCGACAACGCCAACGCCGGCGGCCGAAGGTGTGGACGATGAGGTAACTCGGCAGACCCATGTGGACAACCGCCCTCGCCCAAAGCGGCAGTTGTGCCATGAACCCTACGTGTCAGGCTGGGTGTGAGTCAGTCGCTCGTCTTTGAGGAGTGATCGACTTGTCAGGTTCGATGTTCACGGTCGAGCAGAAGCGGGAGCACGTGCTTGCCTATCTTGCTGCACCGTATGGATCGCGTGGGAGGTATCTGGGTGAGCATGGCGTGTCTTATCGGCAGTTTCGGGTCTGGCGTGCCCAGGTGTTCGCCGACACGCTGGAGTACGGCCTGGTTCCTCGTGGAGGGCTGGCGGTGACGGCAGAGCAGAGCGCGTTTGTCGCTCGGCTTAGGGCCGAGCTGGACGCGTTGCGCGAGCAGGTGGCCCAGCAGCAGGCTGAGCATGAGCAGGCGTTGGCGGCCAAGGCGGCCGAGCTGGCGGTGCAGGTCAAGGCTGTTGATGCATTGGGAAAAGCTATCGAGATCTTGCATCACGCCGGCGCCGGCAAGAGCTCGCAACCGCAGGACCGCGCCGAGGGCCAGCGGCCGTGACCGTGGCCGGCGGCGTCGAGGACGTCGAGAACGCCGAGGACGCCGAGGACGCCGAGGCGGCGGATGCTGCGGTGTCGGTGGTGATGGTCACGGTCGCCTTGGTGAGCGCGCTGATCGGGGCCGGGTTGTCGCAGCGGCGTGCGTTGGCGGTGGCCGGGTTGTCCCGGTCGAGCTGGCACTACCGATCCCGGCCTCGGCCGCGGGTGGCCGTGCCGGTTCCGCACACGGCGCGGCGGGCCGCCTCGTGGCTGGATCCGGCCGAGCGAGAGCGGATCCTGGACAAGCTGAAGGCGGCGTTCGTTTGCGGCTGGTCGGTGTACCAGGCCTACTACGAGGCCCTGGACGCGAAGGACCCGGTCGCCTCGTTGTCCTCGTGGTATCGCATCGCCCGCCAGCTGGAGCCGCAGCGTCCGGTCCGCCGCCGGGCCCGCCACCGGGCCAGCGCGATCCCCTCGCTGGTGGCGAGCGCGCCACTGCAGGTGTGGTCCTGGGACATCACCAAGCTCAAGGGCCCCTACATCCGGGTCACTTACGAGCTGTACCTGGTCGTCGACGTGTTCTCCCGGCTGGTCGTGGCCTGGCGGGTCGAAGACCGCGAGTGCGACGACCTGGCCAAGGACATGTTCGAAACCGCGTTCCGCCACCACCGCGCCCACCCGACGGTGGTCCACTCCGACGGCGGCCCGTCGATGACCTCCAACACCCTGACCGGCCTGTTCCAGGCCCTCGGCGTTGAGGTGTCCCGCAACCGGCCCCGCGTCTCGAACGACAACCCATACAGCGAGTCCCTGTTCAAGACCGCCAAGTACGCCCCCACCTACCCGGCCTACTTCACCTCGATCGAACAGGCCCGCCAATGGGTCACCGAGTTCGTGCACTGGTACAACCACGAGCACCGCCACTCCAGCCTCGAGGGACATACCCCGGCAACCGTGCACGACGGGTCCTGGATCAGCATCCACCAGCAGCGCGTGGCGACCATGGCCCGGCTACACGCCGAGCACCCCGAACGGTTCACCAAGCCCTCCACCATCAAGGCGCCCATGGCAAAGGTCGCCATCAACCAAGAAATCAGCACCGACCGACTCCAAACAGGTTGACACCTTCCGAAATCGGCAGTTGTATCTGCCGCTTTCTGGAAGTTTTGGCGCCTTCCCTACGTGTCAGGCTGGGTGTGAGTCAGTCGCTCGTCTTTGAGGAGTGATCGACTTGTCAGGTTCGATGTTCACGGTCGAGCAG
>DATGWQ010000217.1:0-30759 GCA_035299385.1 Bacteroidales bacterium
CGCCTTGATACCAAATGACCCGAATGCCAGCTGGTTGCCTCTCTGGGCATTGCCTTTCATTCTTCCCTTCTGGGCTCTCCTGAACTTGGTCCTTTTCGGTTGTAACATTGCTGTATTGTTAAAAAGTTATTTACTGTTTCTTTTGTTTTTCTTCAGACTCTTGGTCTTTGCATTACGGGCGCCGATGTTCGGGCTGAGATCTCTTTTTCCGAATACTTCACCGTTGCAGATCCATACTTTCACTCCCAGGAGTCCGACCTTGGTATGAGCTTCCGCAAGAGCATAATCTATATCTGCCCTCAGGGTATGAAGAGGAATACGTCCTTCCTTGTACGATTCGCTCCTGGCCATTTCGGCTCCGCCCAGGCGGCCGGATATCATTATTTTAATGCCTTCCGCTCCCATTCTCATCGTCGATGCAATCGACATCTTGATTGCACGCCTGTATGAGATTTTGCCTTCCAGCTGACGGGCAATATTGCTGGCAACAATATTGGCATCGAGCTCTGGACGCTTCACCTCGAAGATATTTATCTGCACCTCTTTCTTGGTGATCTTCTTGAGCTCCTCTTTAAGCTTATCGACCTCCTGGCCTCCCTTACCTATTATAATACCCGGACGAGCGGTATTGACGGTAACTGTTATAAGCTTGAGGGTTCTCTCGATAATTATCTTTGAGATGCTTGCCTTGGCAAGACGAGCGTTGAGGTATTCCCTGATCTTGGTGTCTTCCACCAGCTTGCCGGAGAAATCCTTTCCGCCGTACCAGTTCGAATCCCAACCTTTAATGATCCCTAACCTGTTGCCTATCGGATTAACTTTCTGTCCCATCTGATTATTTTGATGTTTCTGTTTCAACTTCTTTATTCATACTGTCAAGCACAAGAGTCACATGATTGGATCTTTTCCTTACCCTGTAAGCTCTTCCCTGAGGTGCTGTCTGCAATCTTTTCAGAACGCGGCCGCCATCAACATGAACCCTGCTCACGTAAAGATTGCTTTCTTCTATTCTAACACCTTCATTCTTTGCCTGCCAGTTTGAGATTGCAGACAGAAGAAGTTTTTCCAGTCTTCTTGAAGCGTCCTGCGGGCTGTATTTAAGTACGTCGAGAGCCCTGTTAACTTCCATTCCGCTGATAAGGTCAGTCAGAAGCCTCATCTTCCTTGGCGATGTCGGACAGTTCCTGAGGATAGCCTGGTAGGTTCCCTTTGCGGCTTCCTTCCTCTGTTCGGCCATATTTCTTTTTCTTGCGCCCATTTTCGTTTGTCTTTATTCTATGCCTTTTTATCTGTTTGTCTTCTGGTCTTCTGGTCTTCTGGTCTTCTGGTCTTCTGGTCTTCTGGTCAGACTAGCAGACTAGTGGACCAGCAGACTAGCGGACTACTTATTTCCCGAGTGGCCCCTGAAGGTGCGTGTGGGTGAAAATTCGCCCAGCTTGTGGCCAACCATGTTCTCAGTTACATATACGGGTATGAATTTGTTGCCGTTGTGAACTGCTATAGTATGCCCGACAAAATCGGGTGATATAACCGATCGTCTCGACCAGGTCTTGATCACTGATTTTTTGTTTCCTGCATTCATCTCAAGAACCCTCTTCTCAAGTTTATAATCAATGAAAGGGCCTTTTTTAATTGATCTGCTCATAGTATATCAGTTATTTTTTCCTTCTTTCAATTATGAATTTTGAAGAATATTTCTTCTTGTCTCTTGTCTTGAATCCTTTTGCAGGAATTCCCTTGCGTGATCTCGGATGTCCGCCTGAAGCCCTTCCTTCGCCGCCACCCATCGGGTGATCGACCGGGTTCATAACAACGCCACGTACTCTCGGCCTGCGTCCCTGCCAGCGTGAACGGCCGGCCTTGCCAGATCTCTCGAGGTTATGATCGCCGTTTGAAACAGTTCCTATTGTTGCACGGCAGGCCGTCAGAAGAACTCTTGTTTCGCCCGAGGGAAGCTTGATCGTTGCATACTTGCCTTCGCGTGCCGACAGCTGTGCATATGTTCCTGCGCTGCGGGCAATTGCTGCTCCCTTACCTGGCTTGATCTCAATATTGTGAATTATGGTACCGAGGGGAATGTCGTTCAGAAACATTGTGTTCCCGATCTCGGGAGTTGCAGTTGCTCCTGACAGCAATATCTGTCCTTCCGTCAATCCTTCAGGTGCAACAACATATCTCTTTTCTCCATCCTGGTAAACAACGAGTGCGATCCTGGCTGACCTGTTGGGATCGTATTCGATTGTTTTCACTGTTGCGGGCATTCCATCCTTCTCCCTGCGGAAATCGATGACCCTGTACATCTTTTTGTGACCGCCTCCGATGTACCTCATAGTCCTGTGGCCGTTAACGTTCCTTCCTCCGGTTTTTCTAAGCGGTCTGAGGAGGGATTTCTCCGGCGTTACACTTGTGATGTTATCAAAAGTGCTTGCGATCTTGTGTCTCTGACCTGCTGTTACAGGTTTGATCTTTCTGACTGCCATTTTAAATTAAATATTGCTATAGAAATCAATTTTGTTTCCTTCTGCCAGGGTTACAATTGCTTTTTTTGTTGCCGCGGTTTTTCCGATCAGCAGGCCTGACTTTGTATTGCGGGCTTTAACTTTGCCGCCATAACGCAGGGTATTTACTGAATCGACCGAAACACTGTACATTTCTTCAACTGCCTTCTTAATCTGGATCTTGTTGGCTCTCTTGTCGACAATGAAGCCGTAGCGGTTGAACTTATCGCCCTGACCTGTCATCTTTTCCGTTACAATCGGTTTAAGCAGAATATTCATCACTCAGTGTTTTTCTAATTTTCAAAAGTTGCCTGTAAAACGTCAACTGCACTCTCCACAAGTATGAGTTTTGAAGCCTTCATTATCTTGTATGTGTTTAATTCACTGGCAGTTATGACTTCAACCCCTTGTATATTTCGGGATGACAAATATATGTTATTATTTTGTTCCGGTAAAACAAATACGGAATTTTTCTTATCAAAATTCAGGTTATTGCCCAAATTGACCATTTCCTTTGTTTTCGGGGATTCGAATGAGAAGTCTTCCAGTACAACTATGTTATTGGAAGAAGCCTTATATGAAAGGGCTGATTTGCGGGCAAGCTGCTTAACCTTTTTATTAAGCTTGAATCCATAATATCTCGGCTGTGGTCCGAACACGCGGCCACCGCCACGGTATAACGGGTTCCTGATATTACCGGCGCGTGCAGTACCTGTTCCTTTCTGGCGTTTGAGCTTCCTTGTAGAGCCTGCAACCTCGCCGCGTTCCTTGGCCTTGTGCGTACCCTGCCTCTGGTTGGCCATGTACTGCTTTGTATCAAGGTAAATTGCATGATCGTTAGGCTCAATACCGAAAATCGAATCATTCAGATTCACTTTTCTTCCGGTTTCCTTACCTTCAATATTAAGAACTGTTACTTCCATTATTTTGTAATTATTACGTAACCACCTTTAGGACCCGGGACCGATCCCTTTACTATCAACATGTTATTCTCGGGCATCACCCTTACAACTTTCATATCCATGGCCATTACCTGGGTGTTACCCATTCTGCCTGCCATTCTCATTCCGGGAAGTACCCTTGAAGGGAATGATGAAGCACCCATTGAACCGGGGTGTCTTCCCCTGTTGTGCTGACCGTGGGTCTGACCACCGACGCCGCTGAATTTGTGGCGTTTCACAACACCCTGGAAGCCTCTTCCCTTTGACCAGCCCCTGACGTCGACTATTGTCTCATTGCTGAAAAGCCCGGCTGTAAGGACCGCGCCTATTTTCATCTCACTATCTTCGAAACCGTCAAATTCCACTACTTTCCTTTTGGGAGCGGTGCTTGCTTTTTTGAAGTGCCCGATCTCGGCTTTGGTAGCATGTTTTTCTTTCTTGTCATCGAAGCCAAGCTGAACGGCAGAATAACCATCCTTTTCCACTGTCTTGATCTGTGTAACCACGCATGGTCCAGCCTGCAGAACAGTGCACGGAATATTCTTTCCATTTTCATCAAAAATGGAAGTCATTCCAACTTTTTTACCTATTAATCCCTGCATTGTCTTTAAATTTTACGGTTCACACTTTAATTTCAACTTCAACTCCGCTTGGCAGTTCGAGCTTCATCAGAGCGTCGATCGTTTTAGGTGTCGAGCTGTAGATGTCGAGCAGCCTTTTGTAAGAAGAGAGCTGGAACTGTTCCCTTGCTTTTTTGTTCACAAAGGGCGAACGAAGCACCGTATAAATCTTTTTGTGCGTGGGAAGCGGAATCGGACCACTCACTACCGCACCGGTGGATTTCACTGTTTTCACGATCTTCTCGGCGGATTTGTCCACCAGGTTGTGATCGTAGGATTTCAGCTTAATGCGAATTTTTTGACTCATTTTAAAGAATTTTTCCTTTTGTTACTTCTACAATCCTGTTCTGTATTTCTGCAGGTACCTTTTCATAATGGGAGAACTCCATCGATGATGTTGCTCTTCCCGAGGTAAGGGTACGGAGTACGGTAACATAGCCGAATTTCTCTGCCAGCGGTACTTTTGCCTTTATTACCCTTGCGCCTGCTTTCGATTCCATACCTTCCACCTTTCCGCGTCTTCTGTTGAAATCGCCGATGACATCGCCAACATACTCTTCAGGAGTGACAACTTCAGTTGACATGATCGGCTCAAGAATCACAGGATTGCATTTGCCTGCGTACTTCCTGAAGGCCTGTTTGGCTGCAATTTCAAACGAAAGAGCATCGGAGTCGACGTTGTGGTACGAACCGTCCTTTAGTGTTACTTTCAAGCTTTCAAGTGGGAATCCTGCCATGGGACCATTGTCCATCGCTTCACGGAAACCCTTTTCGACTGAGGGGACGAATTCCTTTGGAATATGCCCGCCTTTTACGTCATTTACAAACTGGAGGCCCTTTTCTCCGTCATCTGCAGGACCCATCTCGAAGATGATATCCGCAAATTTTCCGCGGCCGCCTGTTTGTTTTTTGAATACTTCGCGGAATTCACCGGAGCCTGTGATCGCCTCTTTATAGGCAACCTGCGGAGCGCCCTGGTTGCATTCAACCTTGAATTCCCTTTTAAGCCTGTCGAGAAGAATTTCGAGATGAAGCTCGCCCATACCATGGATGACAGTCTGCCCGCTGTCGGGATCTGTCTTCACCTGGAATGTGGGGTCTTCTTCAGCAAGCTTGCTGAGTGCAAGCGAAAGCTTATCGACGTCGGCCTGGGTCTTTGGTTCCACGGCAATACCGATGACCGGTTCCGGGAAATCCATTGTCTCGAGCACGATAGGCTTATGTATTGCACACACGGTATCGCCTGTTTTCAGATCCTTGAATCCCACGCCTGCACAGATATCGCCTGCGGCAATGCTGTCTTTCGGATTCTGCTTGTTTGCATGCATCTGGAAAAGGCGGTTGATGCGTTCCCTTTTCCCGGTACGCGTATTAAGCACCGTATCGCCGGCATTAAGGGTTCCGGAATATATGCGAAGGAATACAAGCCTTCCCACAAACGGGTCTGTTGCAATCTTGAATGCAAGAGCTGCAAGAGGTGCGTCGTTGTCGGGCTCGCGTGTGATTACTTCATCTGTCCTCGGATCTTTCCCGTTAACTGCTCCCTTGTCAACAGGTGACGGAAGGAAGTCGATCACGGCATCGAGCAAAGCCTGAACCCCTTTGTTCTTGAATGCGGAGCCGCACAGAACAGGTATGGCAAGACCGTTTATGGCTGTCTTCCTCAGGGCTGCACGTATTTCCTCCTCGGTGATGGATTCATGATCTTCAATATACCTTTCAAGAAGAGTGTCGTCAACTTCAGCGACTGCCTCGATCAGCTTATGTCTCCATTCCTCTGCTTCATCCTTCATATTTGACGGTATCTCCTCAACCCTGAAAGACGTTATGTCTTCTCCTTCACCGGCATAGTACAAAGCTTTCATCTGCATGAGGTCGATGACCCCTGCAAAATTTTCTTCTGCTCCGATCGGTATCTGCACAGGAACCGGATTTGCCCCGAGTCTCTCCTCCATCTGCTGGATCACGCTGAAAAAATCAGCCCCGGCACGATCCATTTTATTGACGAAAGCAATCCTGGGCACACCATATTTGTCGGCCTGTCTCCAGACTGTTTCAGATTGTGGTTCCACACCGCCTACTGCACAGAATAGAGCCACTGAACCATCGAGCACCCTGAGCGATCTTTCAACTTCAACGGTGAAATCGACGTGTCCGGGAGTGTCTATAATGTTGATCTTATATTCATCTCCTTTATGTTTCCAATAGGTAGTGGTTGCGGCAGAGGTAATGGTTATTCCCCTCTCCTGCTCCTGAACCATCCAGTCCATCTGGGCATTTCCGTCATGCACCTCACCCATCCGGTAAGTACGACCGGTGAAGAACAGAATACGTTCTGTCGTCGTGGTCTTGCCGGCGTCAATGTGGGCCATGATCCCTATGTTTCTGGTATATTTCAGGTTTTTATCCATCTCTTCTTTTCCTTCTGCCTCTTTTTCACTTAATTAAAAACGGAAATGTGCGAAAGCCTTGTTGGCTTCTGCCATCCTGTGGGTATCCTCTTTTTTCTTGTATGCTCCGCCCTCGAGCTTGTATGCTGCCATCAATTCTGCAGCAAGCTTTTCAGACATTGAATGTCCTGTTCTTTTTCTTGCAAACAGGATCATGTTCTTCATGCTGATGCTGACCTTTCTGTCGGGCCTGATCTCCATCGGAACCTGGAATGTTGCACCACCAACCCTGCGTGCTTTTACTTCGACCTGCGGTGTGACATTTTCGAGAGCCTGCTTGAAAATCTCAAGAGGTGTCTTTCCTTCTGATTTGAATTTATCTCCGACTATTTCGAGTGAGTCGTAAAGAATTTTAAAGGCGAGATTTTTCTTGCCACTGTACATAAGATTGTTCACAAACCGTGTTACATATGGATCCTTGTATTTGGGATCCGGTAACAGAATCCTTTTCTTTGGTTTCGCTTTTCTCATTCTGTTATTCCTTTAAAATATTACTTCTTCGGCCTTTTAGCACCATATTTTGATCTTCTCTGGGAACGGCCGTCAACACCTGATGTATCGAGTGCGCCGCGGATGAGGTGATAACGGACACCCGGGAGATCCTTAACCCTGCCGCCCCTGATGAGCACGATGGAGTGTTCCTGCAGGTTATGACCTTCTCCAGGAATATAAGCGTTTACCTCTTTCTGGTTTGTAAGCCTGACCCTTGCCACCTTCCTCATGGCTGAGTTAGGTTTCTTGGGTGTTGTTGTATAAACACGCACGCAAACTCCCCTTCTCTGGGGGCATGAATCCAGAGCAGGAGCCTTGCTTTTATCTATCAGTTTCTTCCTGCCTTTTCTTACTAACTGCTGAATTGTGGGCATAAATCCAAGTATTTATAATCTTAATTTTTCGTCAAAAAAACGGATTGCAAAGGTATTCTTTTAATTCTCAATTCCAAATACGCTCTAAAAATTTTATTCCGGGTTCAACCTTCAATGTTCAATGCATAAATACATCCTCTGAACCTTGAATTTTGAACTGATTGTTCCAGGCTCAATGTTCAAAGATGAAATCAACCATTGAACTTTGAACTTTTGAACCTTGAACTTTTCCAGAAATGTTCCTTACGTAATGTTGTAAGCCTCACTCAGGTTCGCTTCCCGACTTTTCCCCTTAGAAATTGTTTTGTACACTTACCTGTGAAGGAAAAACCGGTACTCCTGTTTTAAAAAACAGATGCAAAGAAAATAAAAAAATTTGTAATTATACACTGTTTCCTAGGGTGTTTTTAAAAAATTATTAATTTTGTCCGCGCCCAATCAGAATCATAAAATTCAAATTAATAATAAAATAACCAGGAGTATATGAAGACTTACCAGGCTGACCAGATTAAAAACATTGCCCTGCTCGGTAACTCCGGCTCAGGCAAAACACTGCTTGCCGAAGCGATGCTTTTTAATGGTGGTGTTATTGAAAGAAGAGGCACAATAGAGGCCAAGAATACGGTTTCCGATTACAGGCCAATTGAACATGAAAACGGAAACTCCATTTACTCGACCGTACTTTATACAGAATACCTGAATCATAAAATAAATATTCTTGATACACCGGGTCTTGATGATTTCAGCGGAAACGTTATCTCATCACTTTTTGTCAGCGATTCAGCAGTGCTCCTCATAAATTCCCAGAACGGGGTCGAAGTAGGAACCGAGATCCACTTCAGGCATACCGAGCAGAATCACAAACCGGTGATCTTTGTTGTCAATGGTCTCGATCATGAAAAAGCCAATTTCGAGAAATCTATCGAGATGATGAAGGAAAGGCTGAGCAACAATGTCATTATCCTGCAGTATCCCGTAAATGAAGGTGTGGGGTTCAATTCGATCATTGACGTCCTCAAAATGAAGATGTACCGTTACGCAAAGGACGGCGGCAAAGCTGAAATTGCAGATATTCCCGCAGACCAGGCAGACAGGGCTGCAGAACTTCACTCTGCACTTGTTGAAAAAGCTGCAGAAAGCGATGAGGCTCTCATGGAGCAGTTCTTCGCAAACGACACCCTTACAGAAGAAGAATTGAAAAAAGGTATTGCAAAGGGAATCCTTACAAGAGGCCTGCTCCCCGTATTGTGTGTTTCTGCAAAAAACAATATCGGTGTTGACCGCCTGATGGAGTTCATCATCAATGAAGCTCCTTCAATCAGCGATATGCCGCATGTAAAGAACAACAAAGGTTCGGAAATAAAACCCGATCCGAACGGACCTGCATCAGTGTATGTTTTCAAAACATCCATAGAAGAACATATCGGCGAGATCAACTTTTTCAGGGTGTATTCCGGAAAGATCACTGAAAACCTCGATGTTATCAACTCAAACAACGGTACAAAGGAAAGGCTTTCACAGCTGAATGTCTCTGCCGGTAAAAACAGGACCAGGGTTCCCGAGATTGCAGTTGGCGATATCGGCGCTTTTGTAAAGCTCAAGAATACAAAAGTAAACCATACGCTCAACGTCTCCGGCAATGACTGGAAATATGAAGGCATAAAGTTCCCCGAACCGAAGTACCGCACAGCCATAAAGGCCCAGAGCGAAAGCGATGATGAAAAGCTTGGTGAGGCACTGAATAAGATTCATCTGGAGGATCCTACAATTTATATCGAGTATTCAAAAGAGCTTAAACAGATTATCGTCCACGGGCAGGGTGAGTACCATCTTAATATAATGAAATGGCACCTTGACAATATATTCAGGATCCCGACCAACTTCTTCCCGCCAAGGATTCCTTACAGGGAAACAATTACAAAGATCTCACAGGCTGATTACCGTCACAAGAAACAATCGGGCGGCGCGGGACAGTTTGGTGAAGTTCATCTTGTTATCGAACCGTACGAGGAGGGATCAAAGGAGCTTGCAATGATAAAGATTGGTGGAAAAGATCAGAAGATCTCTGTCCGTGACAAGGAGGAAATCGATCTGCCATGGGGCGGTAAGCTGATATATTGCAACTGTATTGTCGGTGGTTCCATCGACGCAAGATTCATGCCTGCAATTCTTAAAGGCATAATGGAAAAAATGGAAATCGGACCGCTCACCGGATCATACGCACGTGATATCAGGGTCTATGTATATGAAGGCAAGATGCACCCCGTCGATTCAAATGAAATCTCATTCCGCCTTGCAGGGCGTAACGCATTCAGCACAGCATTCAAGAATGCAAACCCAAAGATACTCGAGCCGGTTTACGATGTAGAGATTTACGTTCCCTCCGACAGGATGGGTGATGTGATCAGCGACCTGCAGGGACGCCGCGGCATGGTGATGGGAATGGGCAGCGAAAAACGTTTCGAGGTCATCAAGGCAAGGGTACCGCTTGCAGAAATGAACAAGTACTCAACCGCCCTGAGCTCGATAACAGGAGGCCGTGCATTCTATACCATGAAATTTGCGGAGTACGCACAGGTCCCGGGCGATGTACAGGATTCAGTTATCAAGGCTTACGCCGAAGAGGAAGAGGAAGAATAGAGGCATACCTTATATTATATATGCAAAAAGGGATCCGGAAGGTCCCTTTTTCTATTGAGAGCAGGCACATGAATACTTCAGGGCAGGCCTGTGAATAATTAATTGCTCCGGGGCAGTAAGGATTTTGCGATCTCTTCACTATCCTCATATTTTTTCATCAGGGCAATGAGCCGTCTCTTAAGTTCTGCCCTGGCCTTTGCATAAGCGGGATCGTTATGGACATTTTTCATTTCACCCGGATCCTTTTTCAGATCATACAGTTCCCATTCATCGATGTCATAATAATAGTGCATGAGCATATATCTTTCAGTGCTCATTCCATAATGACGTTTGACCATGTGCGGCAATTGTCATATCCTGCATTTTCTCAGCTTTTCCCCTTCCTTCATAGTTGTCAAAAAGAGTTGCCGGTTCCGGAAATGTTACACTTTTGAAACCTGAAGCCAATCAATCGCTTTTTGGGTAATAATGTCCGTTACATAACCTTCGACGCGGTGGGTGCCGCTCTTATCGATAGAAGTCAGCACCATACACAGTCATCAGTGAACTTTTTATTTTTTGACCATTGTGATCATGGTCAGAGAAACCCCGGGGGATGTGAACCGGATATCATCTTTCTTCCTGCTGAAAGATAAACTGATCAATTCGCTCTCATTTCCGGGGTCTTTCATTTTAAATGCTGAGATATCGCTTATTTTCATATTCTTAATAAAAGCTGACCTTAAGCTTATATCATTACCTTCCTTATTTTTATCGAGAATGCATATTCGCATCGTATCCCGATCCGCATTAAATGCGGCAATGTTAAGAAGCTTCCGCCCGGGCTCATCTCCAGCTGTTTCCATCAAGATACCGCCCTGGAAACCGCTCATGAAAGAAAAGATCTTATAATTTGCTTTAACCGAGTTATCACTGGTATTAATAAAGGCACGGTCAGTAAAACCCTTATCGGGCCAGTGCAATGGCCAGAATACCGCCATATCGAGGCCACCTATTATAAACTGCATCAGCATTTCACCCTGGATCAAAGCGCACTGATCATCCGTGAGCCCGTCGGAGCCCCCTCCGGGCCCAACATTCCATTCAAACGATGCAAGCTTGATTCCGGGATACCCGAAATCACTTACCATCTTACGGAAATAGTTGATCTCATTTATGTAAGTGCTTTTTGTCCATAGTCTCATGGGGGTTTCTGACAACCATTGTTCCATCTGCTTGTTTGATCTCCATCCCCAGTACCAGTGTACATCGATGATATCGATATTCTTTCCTGCTGTTTTAATCAGCTTTTCATAATCGGCTCTTCTGTTTTCGAATGAAGCATTCCAGTTGGCTACAATTTGAATCTCCGGGTCATAGTTCTTCATGGCTTCAGCAAAGCTGTTAATCAAACCCGCATATTCTTCAGGCGTTTTCCTGCCCCCGTTGCTGTCAGGCTGATAGGGCTCATTATCAATATACCAGTATTTCACCCTGAACTTCTTCTCGCGGCAATATTTCATCAGTTCAAGGGCCTCGTCAATTCCTTCCTGAAGCTTATTCCATCTTCGCGCAGAACTGACATTGATACCGACAAGCGGTTGTGCTCCTGTTTTTCCGATCAGCTCCATATATTCATCTATATCCATGAAATCCGAAGCTTTCCTGTCAGCAAGCTTATTATCCGGATCGAGCTTATCTGCCCAGCCGTTCCCGCTAAGATTATTCCAGTGATAAAAGGATGAAACTGTCCCGCCCGGGTACCTGATAAGGCTTACTTTAACATCTTTCAATATTCCCGTAATCTTACCGTCTTTCCAGATATGGTCGATTTCATGGGGATAAACAACATTAAAACCCAGCAGCAGGCTGCTTATTTCCCTTACCTGTTTCGCCGTTATGGTGATGCTGGCTATTTTTGGATCCGCTTTATTTTTCTTATCACCCAGTCCATAAGCTGGCAGTAAACAGGAAGAATTGATCGTTATAATCAACAAGCTTATTTTCAATAAGTTAAAAAGTCTCATTAATATAGTATTTGTTTATTTTAATTAAAATTCCTCTAAACTCTCCGGGTTACCGGAAGTCAATTATTCAGGTGTGATATGTAGTTTAGGACATTTAAGAAAATGCAATATCCTTCGCACAGGATATTGCATTTTTTATTCAAGTAATTTGGAGTAAGCAGAAACAGTCCCGTCAGAATCATCCCAGGAGTATACATTACCTGTGACATTCCATGTACCGAGATACCAACCTGTTGGTCCCGCATGCTGGCCATTGCCATTATTGAACCATGAAACAAGCTCGATATCATTCCTGCTGTTCACCCATTCGCCGAGACCATTAATCCAGCCGGCTCGGGCAGCAGGATCGTTCGCTGAAGCGTGAGCTCCTGTTTCAAAAATTCCAAAACGTGTAAAGCCGTACGTGGCCAGTTTCTGAAAGGGCGCTTCAAATATTGACTTCGCGCTCATGGAAGGATCCTGGGCATATCCGTCCAATCCTGCAATGACTTTGTCGATCTGTCCCGGTTTAAGGTATTTCCCCATGTTAAAGTCATCAGGATTCCTTCCCGACTGGGTTTTGAAGGTCCAGCTCATCAGCACGAAACACGGATGAACATTTGTCTTTCCGCTTGACAGAACGATATCGACATACCTGGCAAAAGCCCGTAAAAGTACATCACTTGTTTGAAAGGAATTAACGTTATTTTCAGGTTCATGATAAAAGACCAGGTAAACGGTTCTGTCATCGGGGATCGATTTGATAAAATTCATTATGGCATCAGCATTTGTGCCGTTTGCTGTCTGGACCCAGTCGGGTTTGAATGAACCTATCGAAACGGGGCAGTTCCCTGCATCCTCCGCCATTGCAGAGGATGCAAAATTTAAAGGGATGCCTTTATCATAGCTGCGACGGCCTTGCAGAGCATGTCCTCCGTTTGCTGCCTTAAGCCGGCTGTTAAGCCTCTGCCAGGATTCTATTCCACCCAAATTCTCACCGATGAAGGACGCTGAAGAAGCTGCCCAGATTGTCTTTGCCTTAACCTTTTCTTCAGGACTTCCAGAATCATCAGGTCCGGAGGAGTGTTTTGAACAACACAGAAAGGAGAAACAGCATATTGCCAGTATTCTGACCACAGCGGGTTTGATTTTCATAATCAATTGTTTTTAAAACATCCCCCATCCCGGATTCTGAACCAGGCTTTTGTTTTTCAAAAGCTCATTCTCCCACATCGGAAAAAGCGAATATTTGTCATCCCAGAGCCTGACTTCGAGCAATTCAGCATCATATTTGAAAGTTCCGTTAGTGTTCTTCCAGACAATCTGCCTGTAAATTTTCTCAGTCTGGGTACCGATTTTCCATCTGCGGATATCCCAGTATCGTTGTTCCTCAAAGGCGAATTCAATTCGTCTTTCGTGCCATATCTTATTTCGCATCTGATCTTTTGAAAGCCCTGTCGGAATGGGAGGCATGGATTTTCCTTTTGCGTTAACGGGCAGTCCCGGGGGAACACTTGAGGTATAAGCGGGGAACACTGCACGTGCCCGGATAAGATTAACAGCATCGCGTGCCGACATGGGATAGCCCGCCGGTGCAACGTCAGGATTGCCGAACGCTTCATTGACAGCCTCTGCATAATTTAACAAAATCTCAGCATAGCGGATTATCGGGTAGTTGTGGTTTACATTCAGGTTGGTTCCCCATGCTTTGAGGTTGGCATAAGCATCAAGAAATTTCCTGTCATAGAATCCGGTATTGTACCATCCCGTAAGATACTGTGCACCATCAGCAGGCAAAGTTGACTGGGGATGTTTTTGCCAGAGTTCATATTTAACGCCTGCCCGGGCTGGCCAGGGCGACTGGTTATAGAAAATAGACTGGTAGAATCTCGGATCACGGTTATTATATGGTTTTTGGGGATCCCAACCCGAAACCGCATCGACAGTACCGTTCTTATAGCAATCCATTACTTTGTCAATCCCCAGTTCGTATGCTCCCGTGATGTTGCCCGATCCGTCAACTTTTACGACTTCATAATCGGCAACAAGATTCAGAAGAGGAAGGTTATTGATGACTCCATTTCCGTAATTGAAGAACTGACCGGGCAAACAAACTCTTTCAATGTTAACATTATTGCCTGAGGATGGGGCGTTCATGTACGACAGAATAACCTCCCTGCTGAAACGGCGTATGAAAAAATCTTCATAATGCCCGTATTTATCAGGAGCTGTGGAAGTATGAAGCGCATAATAACCGCTTGTTTCGGTAATAAACCTTTTTGCTGCTTCTGCAGCCAGTTTCCACTTATCCTGGTCATAGGCCCCCCTGAATTCGCAGTTTTGCGGATTTGATGCATCATTGAAAAGAGGGCTTGCAGCAACCAGCCTCAATCTGCACATCAGGGCGAGGCATGCGCCTTTTGTAATTCTTCCGAAATCAGAAGCGCTGACCTCTTCGGCGCCAGGCAACAGAGTAAGTGCTGTTTCGAGCTCAGAGATTATCCAGTCGACACATTCATCATAGGTCTTACGGGGTGCAAAAAGTTTCTCATCATCATCCTGTGTCAGCACCTCTGTAATTATCGGAACACCACCATAGTACTTGATAAGATCGGAATAATAGAATGCTCTCAGGAAAGTTGCTTCTCCCTTCATTCTCTTGCGGATGTCCGCATTTACCACAGGTTCATCGGAATCAGGGATCTTGTCGACATTGTCAAGAAACCTGTTTGCCGATCTTATGGCAGAGTAGTCTTTATCCCATACATTCACTGCATATGGATTGGAAGCAGGCCCCCATGAGCCGATACCCATAAGATGGGCATTGTCCCAGTTTGCCTTGCACTGGCCTTCATCGACAGCGTTACCCAGGAACCCGGCAGAGCCGAACCTGAAGTAATTTGCATTCATCTCCCTGTATAAGCCGTTCAGGAAATATACTGCATATTGAGGGTCGGTAAAGACCATACCCTCATAGATGTCATTCGTCTCCTCCTTATCCAGGAGATCACTCCCGTCTTCATGGCAACCAAGCAGGAAAGCTGTGATCACCATCAATAAGTATTTAAGTATCTTTTCCATTGTTTCAGTATTTCAGTTATCAGAATGTTAAATTGACACCAAAGTTCCAAAGCTTCTGCTGAGGATAAGAACTTCCTGTTCCACTGTCGGATTCGGGGTCCATGATCTTTATGTAATCGAATGTCAGCAGATTGGTGCCGCTGCAATAGACCCTAATATTCGAAATATTTACTCTGTCTGTGAAACTTTTTGGCAAGTTGTACCCGATTTCAACGTTCTTCAATCTCAGGTAGTCTCCTCTCTTCTGATAGAAAGAATTGTTTTTATGATTGTGCTTGTTCTCGGCGCTTGAAAGACGTGGATAAAGAATCTTTTCACCGGCAAGATATCTTTCAAGAGTCCATCTTTCCTGGTGAATCTCGAGATAACGTCCGGCCTCCCTTATCTGTTCCCATGCCCCGGTACCTGACAGGAACTTGGAATGGCCGCCGGCTCCCTGCCACATCATATTGAAATCAATACCCCTATAATTTAATCCGTATGCAAGACTGTAAACAATCTTGGGAATCCGCGAATTTCCGATAGGACCTTCATCAAAAGTATCAATAACGCCATCGTTGTTCCTGTCCAGATATTTAAAATCACCCAGTTGTATCGGACCATATGTCGGCACCGGCAGACCTTCAATCAGGATTGGTTTGCCGTTATCCTGTAAAATCAGGTTTCCGTTCTCATCTTTCTGAAAATCATCCGGAGTGTAATACCCGAGAACCGAAAGACCAAAATTCTGACCTACTGATTTACCTGTCCTTCTCATATATTCAAACCTTGGATCTACCTCATCCTGGAATATTATTGTATTCTTTGCATAAGAGATCATTGCCCTTACGTTATATCCAAGCCTGCCGATCCTGTTCTCAGTCCCTGTTTCAATTTCGAAACCTTTATTTTCAACTTTGCCGATGTTCTCCTGCGGCAGGTCAACTCCAAGAACAAGAGGCCTGGTGTTTCTGGCTGTAAATATGTTTACGCGCATTTCCCTGAAAAGATCGAGATTAAGGAAATACTTGCTTTTGAAGAGCTTCAGCTCAAATCCTGCATTAAGCTTCTTCCCGATTTCCCATGTTACGCGATCGTTTCCAAGAGCCCCTTCGTACAATGCGCTCTGAGATCCCCATGAATCATCCGTTCCGAAAACATAGCTCCCGTTAACATTATATGTCTGGAGATACAGGAAACGGTCAGATCCGATTTTATCATTTCCCACTTCACCGTAAGATCCTCTGAATTTAAGATATGATATAAACGGGGTGTTGTTCTTCATGAACTTTTCCTCAGATGCCAGCCAGCCTACGGAAAATGACGGGAAAAATCCATAACGGTGAGATTTTTCAAACTGGTCAGACCCATTATAACCGAAATTAAACTCAGCCAGGTAACGACGTTTATAGCCGTAAGTTGCACGACCCACAAGGCCGAGAAATCCTTTTGGTACTTCCGCGTTGCTGTTCGACATTGTGATTGTATACAGCAGCATACCGGAAACAGCCTGATCCCTGAAATTGCGGCTGTAATTCAACGAATACTCCATGTTTGTTCGTTTTGCGTGGCCCGAACCAGCCAGCTTATCAATCCAGGGAGCTGTTTCCGCAATAACTTCAGTATATGTGCTGTCTGCGTTGAACAGATATTTCGGCGGCCTGTAACCCACCTTTGTTCCTGATTCGAAATAACTGTTGAAACTAACCATTCCCCTGAAAGACAGGCCTTTGGTAATCTTATCGAGTTTTTGATTCACCCTGAAAGTCCCTTCCAGGATGTTATTAAGCATCCGGTTATATCCATAATCGTTCAATACTGCAAGGAGATTTTCCCTCTGTCCATCCACGTTACTGCCATATGATCCGTTCGGGAGACGGTAGGAGTAATAATAAGGGGGTGTTGTGTTCATTTCACCAAAAAGCGACGTTGATGAAACATCGCCAAGGGAGATATTCTGCTGTTCTTCAACCCTTGAATTAAGATCAAGGCTTACAGTAGTTGACTTTGTAGCCTCGAAGTCAAGGTTTGAACGAATATTCAAACGTTTAAAGTGAGCGTTTGAGGGATACTTTGCTTCTTCAAACTGCTTGTACATCCCATTCTGGTAAACTCCGTTGGTAGAAATGTAGTATTTAATCCTTTCGTTACCTCCCCTGACATTGATATTCAGATTATTCATGGTTGAGAACTTCTTCAGAAAATCTCCCATGTAGTCATTATCGGGATGAGTAAATGGTGAATCATGATTCTTGAAGTGCTCAATATCTTCCGGCGTAAAGCGGGCAGGCAGTCCGTCGTTGGCGAGAGCTTCATTCCGAAGCAATGCCGCATCGTATGAATTAAGGTACTTCATCAGCCTGGTGGGCTGCTGGAGTGTTGTGTTGAATCTTGCTGAAATGGAAGCCTTGCCTAAAGTCCCTCTTTTTGTGGTGATCAGGAGAACGCCATTTGCTCCACGGACGCCGTAAACAGCAGTTGCGGAAGCATCTTTTAAGACAGAAAATGATTCAATGTCATCAGCATCTACCTGGGTGTAATCACGTTCCACACCATCAACAAGTATAAGCGGTCGTGAGTTGGCGCTGTTCAGTGTAGCCACACCACGTATATAGAGTTCAGCATCATCTCCGCCGGGGCGGCCGCTTCCAACCATTGAAACAATACCTGAGACACGACCTGCAAGGGCATTGCTGAGATTAGGGGTACCCATCTGCTTAAGCTCTGCAGATGAAGCTGTTGATATTGATCCTACGACGCTCTCTTTTTTCTGTTCTCCATATCCCACAACGACAACCTCATTCAATGATACTACGTCTGGTTTCAACTGCACGCTTAGAGTGGCAGATGTAACCGGGATCTCCTGGTTGGTATAACCGATGAATGAAAAAACAAGCGTTGCACCAGAGGTTCTCAGCGGTAACACGAAATTACCCTGTACGTCTGACATAACCCCATTGGAAGTTCCTTTCTCTGTGACGTTTACACCTGGCAGCGGTTGTCCATTCTCGTCAACAATCGTTCCGGACACTCTTGAAACCTGGGCAATCACCTGCGATGCCCAAAAAAGTGTAAAGAATAATATTAATATTTTTTTCATGATTTTAATTTTTGAGGTTACCACAGGGGATTTTGAACCAATGCCTTATTTTTATTCATTTCACTCTGTGGAATAGGATAGAGATACATCTTTTCACTGAAAATCCTTGATGCCACATTTGGATTAACTTCATAGATGAGATTTGCACCATTCTTTGTGATTCGCATACCGCTAAGATTCTGGCCGATTGTTTCCGGAGCGATCTTCCAGCGTCTGACATCGATATGCCTGTGATCCTCGAAAGCAAGCTCAACCCGTCTTTCTTTTCTTACAGCTGTACGCATTGCAGCCACGTTGCCAGCAGGTACTGACGACAAAGCAGCCTGGCCCGGGCGCATCACCCTTGACCTGACTTCAACCAGGGCCTGGCGTGCTGTTTTTCCATAGCCCATCGGGTCAGCATCAGGACCATAAGCTTCATTCATGGCTTCCGCATAGTTCAATAATACTTCAGCATACCTGATCAGAGGGAAGCAATGGTTGGTTTTTGTCTCCGAACCTGAGATTTTTATATCGCTTTTCATGAATTTACCAAGGTAATAACCAGTCTTTGTTGCATTGGTAGAAGTAATCTTGTTATCGAGACCGTCTATAAATGTTTCGATAGCCCGCCCCGACCAGGTTTTGCCATTGTAGTGTATGCTCACATTGAACCTGGGGTCACGGTTTGTATAAGGGGTCAGAGGATTGTAGCCTGAGCCGGCTTCATCGATATATTTTCCATTCAGCATACCATACCCGTCGACCATCTGCTGTGAAGGATTAGTGGTCCCCGCACCGTTCGTATATCCAACGGGGGTATTTTTCTTTTCGACAAGGTTATTCTGAGCTGAAGTACGGATAAGTATAAGTTCCTTGTTACCTGTAAGCGTGTAAAACAGATCGGAATAGTTCTTTTCTCCGTTTGTTCTGACCTGGGCATCTGTGAGAGCGTCAGTTATGGCACTTGGCTTATATAACTGATAATAATTCAAGGCAATTGTTGCAGCAGCTGCGGCAGATGCAGCTTCCCACCGGCTTGCTGAATAATTACCGTAACAGATCAAATCGTTTGTTGATCCGTCATATCCGGTCCCATTGTAAAGATCGCTTGCCGCATACAAAAGGACTCTTGATTTAAGGGCTAATGCCGATCCTGTGGATACCCTGCCAAGCTGTCCACCGCTGGCTATATCCGGACCAGGGAGGTATTTTAATGCCGTATCACATTGGCTGACAATGAAATTCACACATTCCTCAAAAGTATTCCTCGGGATCCTGAGATCATCTTCAAGACTCAGCACTTTTGTAACAATGGGAATCCCTCCATATCTTTTCAACAGCTCTGAGTGGGCATATGCCCGCAAGAATATCATTTCCCCATACAGTCTTTTCCTCAGGTCCATGCTGGCAGCAGGAAGCATATCTATATTGTTAATGCCAATATTTATGGATCTTATGTACTGGTAATTTATATCCCACTGGTTATCGGGGTTTGAAGAGGAGGGAGACCATGATCCGTTCGTAAGAATGTCGACTGCTGAACCCGGGATGTTCGGCATTGCTTCATCTGAAGCGCTGGCTATCATGGCTAAACCTGATTCGAGCCTGTTATATCCGTACGAATCTGATGAGCCATACGGCAGAACGAGGTAATTTCGCATCACATATTCTTCGGCTTTTTTGGGTTCTGCAAAAACAAATTCCGGCCCGTATTTATCATATGGGAGAACATCCAGGGGATTTTCACATGCATTTGCAAAGAAGACCGAAAAAATCAATATCAGTATAATTTTATTTTTCATCTTATTCTCTGTTTAATACGTTAGAATGTAACTGAAACACCCATATTTACGATCCTTTGTATCGGATAGGCTATACCATCTCCGGTCGATTCGGGGTCGATGACCTTGATTTTATCGAACGTCAGAATATTATAACCACAAGAATAAATCCTCATCTTATCCACATGAAGGAACCTTGTTACTTTAGGGGTGAAGGAATATCCTATTTCCAGCGATTTAAACCTTAAATAAGATGCATCCTTCAGCCAGAAATCAGAGTTGGGCGCTTTGTTGTTCGTGTTATCGCCCGCTATGCTCAGACGCGGGTATGTGGCAGTGGCCCTTGTATCGATCCCGAGTGTTTCATCATACACCCATCGGTTAAGGTGATGATCCATTACTTTACCAAGACCGTTCGGGTAGAACTCCCAGTACACAGAGCCTGAAAGTTTTTTAGCAACCCCGTTGATGCCCTGGAAAAGTGCGCTGACATCGAATCCTTTCCATCCAAGGTCAAGAGTCACTCCATACACCATTTCAGGCATCCAGCTTTTACCTATATATGTCACATCGTCCAGGTCAATTTTGTTGTCACCTGTCAGTTCCTTATATTTAAGATCACCGGGTTGTACAGGTCCGTAAGTTTGTACAGGACTGGTTCCAATCTCTTCATCATCGTGGAAGAAGCCTGAAGTCTGTAATCCAAACTGTGATCCGATTGGATGGCCCGTACGATAATTGGCTGCGAAAGGCCACTCCTGTTCCTGCATTTCGATGATCTTGTTCCTTGCATAGGAAAGATTACCGGTTACCGCATATCTGAAATCCCTGCTGTTGTTATTGACACCCAGGCTTAACTCAAAACCTTTATTTTCAACTATACCCGCATTACCTGTCGGAATATTTGTGCTTCCTATCATCCTGGGAACAGTATTCAGATCGACTATGATGCCTGTATTCTTTTCATAGAATAAATCTGCAGTAAGGCTAAGATGATTGTTAAGAAAGCTTCCATCCAGCCCGATATTTGTTTTGCGTGCCACTTCTGCAGTGATATCAGGGTTACCGAGGGTACCCTCACGATAACCTCCGTAAGATGTCAGGTTATCGCCGATAAGATAACTTCCGCTTTTCTCAAAAAATGACATTTTTTGGAAATATCCGATATTGCTGTCATTTCCTGTGAGGCCATATGAAGCCCTGATCTTTAGAAAATTGATGGCAGGAACAGATTTAATGAATGATTCTTCCGAAAGGATCCAGCCCGCTGATACAGCCGGGAAAAAGACGAATCTTTTATTATCGGATATTTGTTCGCTTCCCTGCCATGCAAAAGAGAAGCTGGCGATATATTTATTCTTCAGGACATACCGTGTCCGTCCCATGAGGCCCTGGTAATAATGAGGCATAACCGAACCATCGCCTGCAAATGAGAGCTGTTCGGCAAACAAACTCGAACTTATCCCGTGTATGCCGAATGTCCTGTCATAGTCGAGTCCGAGCTGCAGGTTGAAGATCCTCTGATTATCACCGACACTGCTTCCATTTTGCTGGGTTGCAGGATTTTTGACTCCCTGTTCGTGGTCCTTATCACCTTCATACACCACAAATCCTTTGTTCCTGTTAATGGTCTGCTCAAAATAGCTGTCGAACGATATCGATCCTTTTGCAACGAGGCCTTCGGTTATAAAATCAAGATCGTACTTTGTTCTGAAAGCTGCATCCGTGCTCCTTTCATTATATATGGAGTACCCGCTGGAATTCAACAATCCGTATGGATTATTGGTATACTGGGCATTACCTGCCAGTGAGCCGTCCTCGTTTAAAACCGGGAATACATTTGGTGGAAGCTGGTAAAGAACGGTAAAAATTCTTGAGGCAGCGTTGCTCATAAGTCCGGGATAGTTTCTTTTAACCTGTCTTCCGCCAAGCTCCATGGTCACATTCAGTCTCTGCGTAACCTGAACGTCAATGTTGGATCTCAGCCTGAACATATTAAAATCAGCATTGGTGTTATAGGAATTTGCCTTTTTATCGACATTATACAATCCCGTATTGCTTATATATCCAGCTGAAGCATAATATTTTACATATTTTGTTCCTCCTCTCAGGCTAAGATTGTAATCCTGCTGGGTTGAATATTCTTTCAGGAATTCTTTTTCCCAGTCAACATCGGGGAAATGATAAGGGTCAGCGCCCGTACGATAATTTTCCAGAGCCACCGCGTCATATTTTTCTGCCTGCCCTGCATTTCTCAGCGCCTCATTATACAGGTTGGCATAATTATACGAATCAAGGTATTTAGGGATCCTGGAAGGGGCCTGAACACCATACCTGGCATTGAGATCCACTTTTATATCCTGCTCTGTCCCCCTTTTAGTTGTTATCAGGATTACGCCATTGCTTCCCCTCAGGCCGTAAATAGATGTCGCAGCTGCATCTTTCAGAACAGTGATGCTTTCAATATCATTCGGATTAATGTATTGTGCGTCGCCTCTCCAGTAACCGTCCACGAGGACGAGGGGCATCTGGTCCGCTCCGTTTAAAGTCCTGATACCTCTTATATAAGGTATGCTGCTTTCAAGACCCGGTTCCCCATTGCTCTGCTGAACAGTCAGCCCGGTTAATCGTCCCCCGAGACCATTCATCCTGTTTACACCTGGAAGATCATTAACACTGGCACCATTAATATATGAAATGGCTTCAGTAATGTGATCTTTTTTCACTTTTCCCCAGAGAATGTCAACATTTTGAGCAGGCTCCTGAACTGTCTGTGGTGCCGTTTCGGAACCGGGTGTAGTTTGCTTCTGATCAACAGTTGTCCCGGACTCAGGCTTTCCTTCCCGGGTAACAACTTTGCCGGGGTTCTTCTTTCCCTCATCTCCGGCAAAAGAATTTGCATGACCCAGCAGCAGTATCAGGACAAGGAACAAAAGTCTCCTTGAACCGAAAACACTGTTTACATGAGTCAAACATTCAGATCTAAGTTGCTTCATAGTAATTAGGTTAGTTTGAAAATGTGTAAGAGAAAAATTAATGACATAAATCCGATTATGCTGAGAAGAATGCATGAAAGCGCCATTTTCCAGTCATGAATCAGGAAATCGTGAAATTCGCTAAACAGTTTCTTTAGCATTGGTTAGTTTTAGTGAAACTAAACTATAATTAATCATAAGCACTGATGATTAAATTCCGATCACAATCAATTGCTCTCAGTCCAATTGTTGTAAAAATGATTCAGAATGTTGTAATTTTGAATCAATTTCAGCCAATCACGCTGAAATGACGCGAAATCTGGCAAAGTTTTTTGCAAACGGATCAGCTTCCGGTATTGTCTTTTAAAATGGCTTTGCCCCTATACTCTGATGGTGAAAAACCATAGGTTTTCTTGAAGCAGTTGGAAAAATATGCAGGAGTGCTGAAACCTACGAGGTATGAAATCTCAGAAACAGTCTTTTTGTTTTCATTCAACAGTTTCAGGGCAGTTTTTAACCTGTAGCTTTTTATTAATTCATTGGGGGCAAAGTTGGTAAGCGCCTTTATCTTCCTGTAAAAATTGGCCCGGCTCATCCCCATCTCGCCACTGAAAATCTCCAGCCGGAAATCACAATCAGAAATATGTTTATCCAGTACGGAAAATATTTTTTCAAGAAGCTCCTTATCAGCTGTTGATGGATTTGCGACATCATCGTCGAATGGGAACCTGTTACTGAAAGCTTTTCTGATCCTGAGCCGGTTGGAGATAAGACTGTTTACCTTAATCTTCAGTACGGCCGGATCAAATGGCTTTGTCAAATAATCATCGGATCCCACTTCAAATCCCTGTTCCACCTGGGCGAATGTTGCCATGGCTGTTAAAAAGATAACAGGAATATGGCATGTATTAATATCATTCTTCAGCTTCGAGCATAGTTCAAGACCATCCATTTCCGGCATCATTATGTCGGTAATGATAAGATCAGGCATATTTTCTATCGCAAACCGAAGCCCCTCTACGCCATTTTCAGCCGTAAGCACATTATACATGTCTGAAAGATGAGCCTTTATAAAATTTCTGACTTCTGAATTATCTTCAACAATAAGAACAAGGTGTTTCTCAGGGTCAAGGTCACCGTCAACGTTTGTGACATTAATTGCTGTATATGGTATTCCATCCTGACCTGGGAAAGGTGTTTTGTCGTCAGTCTCAACAGTTTCAGTTATGATCTCGTCATCGGCAAGATGGGTCCTGCCTTTCTGAAGAATTACCCTGAAAGAAGCGCCATGCCCGGGTTTGCTGTCGACTGTTATTATCCCTTTATGAAGATCAACAAAACCCTTGCTGAGGCTTAATCCAATACCTGTTCCGGCTGTTGAAGCTTTACTATTGTCAACCACCTGGAAGAACGGATCAAATATTTTTGAATGGTACTCTACGGGAATGCCTTTGCCAGTGTCAGCGACGGTTATCTCGACGAGCTCGTCTGAAACGATCCTGGATATTGCGGGATGAGATGATAATATGTTATTTTTGGTTGTAAGTCCTATTGCGATACTGACCTTTCCACCTTCACCTGTATTTTTGAATGCATTGGAAAGCAGGTTGAAAAATACCTTTTCGAGCAATTGCCTGTCAAACCATAAAGGAATTCTTTCCTCGACAGTATTGAATGTAAAAGTAATATTTTGCTTTTTAGCCAGGTCATTAAATACAAGGCCTACTTCTTTCAGAAACCTTACAAGGTCATTTTCAGAGGCTTTTAACCTGATGGTCCCTGATTCTTTTTTTCTGAAATCAAGCAGCTGGTTTACAAGCAGCAACAATCTGTTTGAATTCTGTTGAATCATGTTCAGCTTATGACGTACTGTCTGATTCAGGTCAGTACGATTCATAAGATCAGCCAGCGGCCCCTGGATGAGTGTCAGAGGTGTGCGCAGTTCATGGGAGAAGTTAGTGAACATACGTATTCGCAGCTGATGGGTACTCTCCATATTTTCTTTCTCTATATGTTCAACTCTTATGCTGTTTTCAAGCTTGATGAACTGGATGAGGAGGAATGAAAGACCACAAATAACGCAGAAGTAAAATATGTATGCATACCAGGAAAGCCAGGCAGGGGCCAACACCTTTATGTTCAACGAAGAATAGTTTTCGTTCCAGGCACCATCATTGTTTGAGGCCTTGACTTTAAAAATATAGTTGCCTGCTTCGAGGTTCGTATAAATTGCCAGCCTCTGGCTTCCCACATAATTCCACTCTTTGTCAAAGCCTTCAAGCATGTAGGCGTATTGATTCCTCTCAGGTGAAATGTAATTAAGAGCCGTGTAATGGATAATAAACCCGGATTTTCTGTACTTCAGCCTTATGTTATCACCTGGCATGATCTTTGGCTGCTGATTGCCCTCTTTTTTATTATCGGTTGAAATCTGACTGAATCCGGTTATGACTACCGGAGGAAGGAATGAGTTTGATATTAATTTTGCAGGCTTAAATATTACCAGTCCGTTATTTCCACCAAAGCATAATGAACCATCCATTAGCTCCAGGCATGAATTCTCACCTGGCTCCTTTAAAGGAAAACCATTTCCGTATCTATAAGTTCTGGATGACATGTCTGAAGGATCGATTTTGGTTATGCCTGAAATTGTGGAGATCCATATCGATCCGAAATTGTCTGCCGTTATGCCCTGGACCAGCCTGTTTGCGAGCCCGTCTTTTTCATTTAATTTTTTGAAAGTAAATTTATTTTTATCCATTATATTCAATCCGCCGCCACCCGTCCCTATCCAGAGATTATTCCCTTCATTGTGAATGGAAGTCACATGGTTATTACTCAGCGAATTCGCATTTCCGGGATCTTTTGAATATCTCCTGGCTGAGCCCTTTATTGCATTAAAGCGGTACAGGCCGGTATACATCGTACCTATCCAGCAGATACTGTCATTTTCCTTTTCAATGCAAATGGAAAACGGGAAAAGCCGGTCATTCCTATCGCCGTCAGAGTAGCAAACCCTGCTGATCCGGCCTGATGCAGGGTCATACTGTCGCATTCCGAACGTATCGCGCACGCACAGGAACAAACTGTTATTAAAAGGTAATATGTTTACTATTCCGCCTGTCGAAACTTTCTCGGATTTGACAACTTTTCTTTGCCTTCGATCGAAAGTATGGAAAACTCCGGCCTCATCACCAATGTATATGTAATCTTCCCTTATGCAGAGGGACTTTATTATATTTGACACGAATGACGACTCACTTAAGAGATACCTGTCAAATGTCCCTGACCGCTTATCATACGAAAAAAGTCCCCCTCCGAGTGTTCCTATCCAGAGTTTATCTGCAGTTTCAGCCACAGGGCCGGTTCCTCCATATATGTATTGGCTGGCGCCAACGGGATTCAAATATCTGAACTGCTGATTGAAAATATTGTAATAATTGATCCCGTCCTGGTAATTCCCCAACCATACCGTTCCGGCATTATCGATAAAGATTGAAAAGATGTAATAGTAATTCAAGCCTCCTTTATACCTTCTTGGCGGATTATATATCTTTAAGCTTCCAGTTTCGGGATCTAAAATGTTGAGCCCTTCATTCGTGGCGATCAGAATATTATGCTCCTTGTCTTCGGCAATGCATCTTACAGCGTTGTTACTAAGCGTTTTACCTTTATATATATCGAGTCCGAATTGAAGAAATTTACTATCGCCCGGATTGTACATATACAGGCCGTTGCGGGTGCCTATCCATAAATTTTTCCCGGAATCTTCAAAGATGGCTCTCACCGGGTTCCCCGAGTTACTTAAATTCCTTTCATTAAAATAAACGGCGACTGAACCATTTTCAGCTTTGTACTGATACAGTCCCCCGAAAAGGGTCCCAACCCAGATGTTCCCGTAAGAATCGCCCAGGAGCGAAAGGATCCTGTTATTAAAAAGCTTTCCGTCGAAAGTCGTTTTTATAAATGAATCAGTATTAAAATCATAGAAGTCCAAACCCTGCTCGGTTCCAATCCATAGACGATCTTTCCGATCATAGAAAAGACATGCGATTTTATTGTTACTAATCCCTTTGTTATCAGATCTTTTATAATAACGATGAAATTTGTTTGATGAATATTCATATCGGTTCAGGCCATTATCTGTTCCGATCCAGAGGTCTCCGTTCTTATCCCCGGTTATAGCCCAGATCGTATTACTGCTCAGAGTAGTGCTGTCTGACTCATCATTTCTGAACACTTCAAATGAGTACCCGTCATAACGGTTGAGACCGTCCTTTGTCCCAAACCATAGAAAACCTTTGCTGTCCTGGTATATGCTCAAAATGGATGAGTGAGACAATCCGGCCTCTTCGGGTATTGTCCCGAAGAAAATATCATCACCTGGAACCTGTGCGGACTGTGCCGATAAATTAGTATAATGAAACAAGAAAATAAAAAACAGGGCTTTCCATTTCATCCCTCATGCCTTTTGTAAGGACTAAAAATAATAAAAAAGGTGAAAGATCAAAGCCTGTATAACAAATTGATCAGACTACTGAATTAAATACTTATCTACTAATTAGCAGTAAAGTATTTCAGAACGAAATCCCCGCGACCACGTACAATTTCTCCCTTTCGGGATTGAAAATCACCTGGCCTGTTAAAGGAAGGCTGAACCTGTCGGTGATGCTGATCCGCCTGACTGCCCCAATGGCTATATGGCATAAATTGAAATTTCCGGTGGATGTATGCCATCCGTCCCCGGCACCGAGAGTTACCGAGAGAATATCAGAAGCATATCCTGCTTCAAAATAAAGGTCATCCCCTGCTGAACCCGCTCCTCCGGCTTTATTCACAATATAGTTTGCATTTAAAAAGAATTGTTTAAAGGTATATCCTGTGTTGATCTCGAAAGCATGACTCCCGCTCTCTGCAGAAAAATCGCTAAATTTCAGGGCAGGGTAAAAATAATCGGTAAGCCCGATCTTTAATCCAAAAGGGAATCTGTAAATAACGTATGGATCTGCTTCCTGGTACCCGTTGAAATCAAATGATCCCCAGACACCTGCTACAAATCCTCCTGTTGTGAATACAAGAGAAGGCTGGAAGGCCGGACCTTTTCCCAGTAAAGTACCTCGCCATACATAACTTGAATAAATATCCAGTGCGGGAGTCAGATGAAATTTATTTTCTGCCTGTCCGGTTACCCTTCCTGTAACAAGCAGAGTGCCCAGGCACAAAAGGATAATATTTTTTGCTCTCAATAAAAAAAATATAACTTATATTCTGTAAAATTAATCAATATTTTTAATATAACCCCCCATATTTTTAACATGATTCCATTTAATTCATATATTTTGACATATATACCCCCTTCATTGCAGGGGTCACATGCAAAAAAGCAGGCTTTTTAGCCTGCTTTAATCAATTTTCACTTTGTTCTAAACGCTTTTCAGCACATCCCACACAAAGGCCTTTATGCCTACCTCTTCATTTATGGCATCTATCTTCTTCACCGTTTCAAGAAGCTTATCGACTTTTTCATCTTCAACAATAGCAAGAGCGGTCTTGTTTATTTCAGGCCATGTATGCGTCCCGAGATGAGGAACACCGGTGTTGCTGCCCCTGCCCTGGACGTTTTCCCAGAGTGTATAGCCCCTGACTTCAAGCCTTTCGAACATGTACTCCACCTTCTCGGTGTGAGCCTGGTTGTATATTATCATTATTGCTTTCATAGATCAGATTATTTGTCGAGTGATTTGTTATTTCCGTTTTCATCCATGAAATGAAGATCGGAGTAAGCGGCAACGCTCCGGTTTCTCTTAACCTTGCCTGCGAATAACGCATAAACGACAGGGACAAGCACAAGAGTTACCAGTGTCGAGAACACGAGGCCACCAATAACGGCTACACCCATCGGGCTCCACAACTCTGCACCGGATCCTGTGCTCAGCGCGAGCGGGAGCATACCGAGGATCGTCGTGGCTGTGGTCATGATGACAGGTCTGAGCCTCGATCTTCCGGAAAGCGCAATAGCTTCATAAAGACTGTAGCCCCTGTCGCGCATAAGGTTGATGAAGTCGACCAGCACAATTGCATTCTTCACAACTATACCTATCAGCATCACCGCTCCGATACCTGAAATGGCGCTCAGGCTTGTTCCTGTAAGCCAGAGAGCGACCGCCACGCCCGAGAACGCGAACGGTATCGAGAACATAATTATCAGGGGCATTCTCAGGGACTCGAACTGAGATGCCATTATCAGGTATACGAGGATAAGGCTCACGACCATCAGCAATGCCAGGTCGGCAAAAGCTT
This sequence comes from Bacteroidales bacterium, assembly GCA_035299385.1. Lineage (GTDB taxonomy): Bacteria > Bacteroidota > Bacteroidia > Bacteroidales > VadinHA17 > LD21. The sequence continues at coordinate 29,199 of DATGWQ010000217.1, forward strand.
CCATCTGATCCTGGATGGCTCCGGATATCTGAACCATTATACCGGAAGGAATCTGCATTTCATCGATATTCTTCTGTATCTCTGTCTGAAGCTCGGTGAGAGATCTCTTATACGGGGTAAATGAAACCCTTACAATGCGTTCCTTTCTTTTACGTTCGATGTTCGGGGGAGACCAGTATTCTTTTATGCTGGCGATCTCTCCAAGCCTGACCACCTGGCCCATCGGATTTGTGATACCGAGATTCTGGATATCAGTTATAGTGCTCGTTGATTTCCTGTCGAGCCGCACAACTACATCATACTCATCGCCAAACTGGCGCAGCTGAGTTGCGACCAGGCCGTCAACCCTGTTTTTGACTGCCGAGGAAACCATTGCCGTGTTAAGGGCATTGGCGCTCATTTTATTCTGGTCGAAGATGATCTGGAGCTCGGGTTTTGATTTGCTGCGGCTTATAGTCACATCCTTTGCGCCCTGCATCTTTTTGATGCGGTTGGAGAGTTCTTCAGCAACAAGATTCGTATTTGCAATATCATACCCGTAAATTTCCACTGCTACCCCGCTTCCCCCGAAACTACCCATATTGTCGGAAGTGCTGAGCGTGAAATTGATGATGTCCGGCATCTTTGATAAATCAGACCTCATCTCTTCAACAATATCGAAAACTGATTTTTTTCTTTCTTCGATTGGTAAAAGGCTGAGACTGTATGTGATCGTATGAGTTCCGCCTGCGTTGAAAATGGAGGCGAATCCTCCCTGGTCGTCGACACCTGCCGAGGACTCGATGATTGTAACTTCAGGATACTTTGACTGGATAAGCTTGGTGATACGGTCTGTTGTCTTCACAGTCTCGTCGACCCTTGTACCTGTCTGAAGCTGCACGGTTGCAGTGATCCTTGATTCATCAGCCTGGGGAAAGAATTCAGTGGGGATCTTTCCCATAAGGCTCATCGACAGGATAAAGATCAGTGTGGCAGCGATAGTCACAACAGCCTTGTGATTCAAAGCCCACCTTAAGGTCCTTTCATAAAAATGGTCGAATTTGTCTAAGCCTTTCCTGATGCTGCCGTCATATGTCCAGAACGGAGCATCTTTTCTTATAGGATACCACTTCAGCATCAGTGCGCTCAAAGTTGGCGTGAGGGTGATTGCAGCAAAAACCGATGTGACAATTGTAATTGTGACGATCATTCCAAGCTGCTTGAAAAGCACCCCGGTAAGGCCTTTTACAAAAGTCAGCGGGAAGAAAACGGCAACGACTGTTAATGTTGTAACAATAACTGCCAGCCACACCTCATTGGTTGCATAAATGGCTGCTTCCCTGGGACGGCTTCCCCGTTCTATGTGCCTGGTGATGTTCTCAAGCACAACGATGGCATCGTCGACCACCATCCCGATGGCTATCGAAAGCGATGTAAGAGAAATTATGTTGATTGAAGCTCCTGTTATAAAAAGGTAGATGAAAGCAACAATCAGCGATATAGGTATTGTAAGGATGATGATAACCGTTGCCCGCCATCTTCCAAGGAAGAACAGTACGACAAGGATCACGAAGATTGCAGC
>DATGWQ010000218.1:0-1687 GCA_035299385.1 Bacteroidales bacterium
GAAATCAAATGAAACTAAGGTATTGACCAAATTATTCCAAATTTTAAATCTACTAACCTATGAATGAAAAATTCAAATGTCCTTCGGACGAAGGATTTTTTGGGAATCAATGGAGAAAGTTGATACTCTCCATAATTCTGAGTTGCATTATTTTGATTCCGATGATCTCAGCTCCGGCTGCGGCAACTGACGAGCCGCAGCAGGGGATCCAGATCAAAGGGAAAGTCACAGATTCTGAATCCCAGGCTGGTCTGCCGGGAGTAAATATAGTTGTTAAGGGAACAACGATAGGGATCAACACAGATGTGAATGGTGACTATTCGATCAGGGTGCCGGACAATAAGGCAGTTCTGACATTCTCGTTTATAGGCTATGTTGCCCAGGAGGTTACGGTAGGGAACCAGTCGGTGATCAACGTATCACTTCAAACTGATGCTGTAGCTATGGATGAGGTAGTTGTAGTCGGATACGGTACCCAGAAGAAAGCAACACTGACAGGCGCCGTGGCTTCAATTAAGAATGAGGACCTTATGGTCACCAAAAACGAGAGCGTGGTAAATATGCTGACGGGTAAACTACCCGGCGTGCGTATCGTTCAGAAAAGTGCCGCACCGGGCGCTTACAATACCATTATCGATATCCGTGGTATGGGTACCCCGCTGTTTGTCATCGACGGCGTAACCCGCGACCAGGATTATTTTGCCCGTATGGACCCGTCGGAGATCGACAATATTTCGGTGCTGAAGGATGGTTCCGCGGCTATCTATGGCCTGCGTGCAGCAAACGGTGTTATCCTTGTCACGACCAAATCAGGTAGCTCACAGAACGGGAAAGTGGACATCACCTATTCAGGTAACTACAGTACACAGCAGTTCCTGTATGTTCCTGAAGGAGTCGACGCACTGGATTACATGCTCCTCCGTAATGAGAATACATTTCAGAACTTCAACAGCAATTACCTGGTACGCCAGAATCCGTATTTCACCCAGGAGCAGATGCAGCCCTATATTGACGGGAAACCATCATACAACTGGATGGACGCGATATTCAATAAAAACACCCCGCAGCAACAGCATAATCTGAGCATAGACGGAGGAAATGATAAACTGGCTTATTTCATGAGCCTTTCTTACTTCAATCAGCAGGGATCATATTCCAGCGGCGACTATTTTTCCGACCGCTACAACTTCCGTTCGACAGTTGATGCCAAGATTACAAGAGACCTGAAAGCAAAGGTTTCGATAGGAGCAATACTCGACAAGACATCCATGCCTACAGGCACCGGCTGGTCGACATACAAAGCAGCCTGGCTGATGCGCCCTGATGCCCCGTTCTATGCCAACGACAACCCTGAATATCTGAACGGCGACGCCGGACTGTTGTACGACCAGCATAATATGATTGCAGAGATCAATTCTGACATTGTCGGATATACCATTAATAAAAATCGCCGGCTCAACGGTACACTGCAATTATCTTACGACATACCAGGCATTAAGGGATTACAGGCAAAAGGATCATTCGACTATGCGCTGAGCCTGCCGGATAATACAGCGTATAAGAAAACCTACAACCTCTTTTTGTATGATTCAAACAAGGATGTTTATACAAGCACTGCTAAAAACGCACCTTCCACAATAGAGCGCAGGTCTGATATTAACTACAATACTGATATGCAGATGGGATT
>DATGWQ010000219.1:0-24095 GCA_035299385.1 Bacteroidales bacterium
TAATCACCCAGCCCCAATGAATAAAATTCGGCTGCATCGGCAAGTCTTTCGCTGTTGTCGACTTTGTTGACGACAACAAGTATCTTTTTCTTTACCCTCCTCAGCATTTCTGCAACTGCAGCATCAAGCGCATGAACACCTGAAGTGACATCGACCATGAAGAGAATGAGGTCTGATTCTTCTATTGCAAGCATCACCTGCTTGTTGATCTCTTCTTCAAAAATGTCATCTGAATTCTGAACATACCCTCCCGTATCGATTACTGAAAAATCGACCCCGTTCCAGTTTGCCGTACCGTAATTGCGGTCGCGAGTCACACCGCTTGTCTCATCCACTATTGCTTCACGCGACCCGGTCAGCCTGTTGAAAAGAGTTGATTTTCCGACATTGGGTCTCCCCACTATTGCAACTATCCTGCTCATAAAAAGTGACTAAAATGCCTAAAGTATTTTTTCTATTCATATTCCTTCCATGCCTCATGCCCCGTGCCCTGCGCTTTCAGCTCAGCCCCTGTATCCGAACCTTCTAAGCGCCAGGGGTTTCTCCCTCCAGTCCTTCGTAACCTTCACGCGCAATTCAAGATACACTTTCTTTTTGAAAAAATCCTCCATTTCGATCCTTGCCTCAGTTCCGACCTTCTTCAGCATCGAACCCTTGTGGCCTATCAGTATTCCCTTCTGCGTTTCGCGGGCGGTATGAATAATAGCCTGGATCCTCAATATGCCGGGGTCATCCTTGAAGCTGTCTATTTCAACTTCAGTGGAATATGGTATTTCCTTCCTGTAATTCATGAAGATCTTTTCCCTTATTATTTCGGATGCAAAGAATCTCTCGTATTTGTCTGTGAGCTGATCCTTCGGAAAATAAGGAGGATTCTCCGGAAGCTTTTCAAGTATTGTCCTGAGAAGCACATCCAGGTTGAAGTTCTTTATTGCCGAAACCGGGATCACTTCCGAACCGGGAAACACCTCCCGCCATTTCATTACCAGTACCTCCAATTCCTCCTGGTTCGAAAGATCTATTTTATTTATGGCTGTAGCCACCGGAATGCCTGACTCCCGGATTTTTGGAATGAATTCACCTTCCCACGGGTTTTTTTCAGTGACATCTGTCACGTAAAGGACCAGATCAGCATCTGAAAGGGCAGTTCTCACAAATCCCATCATCGATTCCTGAAGCTCGTAACGGGGCTTCAATATTCCGGGTGTATCCGAATACACCACCTGGAAGTCTTCTCCGCTGACGATGCCCATTATCCTGTGCCTTGTGGTCTGGATTTTTGGTGTGACAATGGAAAGCTTTTCTCCGACCAGGGCATTCATCAGCGTTGACTTTCCCACGTTAGGATTTCCAAGTATGTTAACGAAACCGGCTTTGTGTCCCATATTCAGAATATTCCCCTTTTAAGCATACTTACTTCCTTATCCGAGAGAAACCTCCACCTGCCTCTTTTGAGGTTCTTTTTTGTGAGCCCGGCAAAGTAAACACGGTCGAGCTTCTTCACTTTGTAATTGAGAGATTCAAACAGCCTTCTTACTATCCTGTTCTTTCCCGAATGAAGCTCGATACCGATCTGTGACCTGTCCTGCTCATCGGCATATGATACGGCATCAGCTGCAACCTTTTCATCATCTATCTCTATTCCTTCAGTCAGCTTGAAAAGATCTTCCCTGGAAACAGAACGGTCGAGATACACGTGGTAGACTTTTTTTCTTTCATATTTCGGATGGGTGAGCCTGCCGGCAAGCTCCCCGTCGTTCGTGAGCAGCAGCACACCGGTTGTTGCCTTGTCGAGCCGGCCGACTGGATAAACCCTTTCGGGGAAATCACTGCCCAAAAGTTCCATGACGGTATGCTCTGCGTGAGGATCATCGACAGTGGTCACATAATCTTTAGGCTTATTCAAAAGGATGTACACCTTTTTCTCGGCAGTTAATTTTTTATTCTGGAAACGTACATCATCGGAATGGGAAACTTTTGTTCCAAGATCGGTAATGACTTTGCCATTCACCTTTATCTGGCCGTTTTTAATGTACTCATCGGCATCCCGCCGGGAACACACACCGCTGTTGGCAATGAACCTGTTGAGCCTTATTTTCTCCGGCTCCCTTCCGCCGGAAGCGCTTTTGTTCTGGATCTTCCCTGATCGGGGTTTCCGGTCATTCATACAACTTTGTCAATCAGGCTGCAAAGGTACAATTATTTGGCGATATTAAGGTTTTGCTTTTTTTTTGCAAATTTGCATTTAAAACTTTATTGAATGTCTCTGATCAAATCAATATCCGGCATAAGGGGAACCATAGGAGGTAAACCCGGTGACAGCCTGTCACCTCTCGACATCGTAAAATTCTCTGCAGCTTTCGGTACATGGGTGCTCTCAGGCAGCGGCAAAACCGTCTGTCACATTGTTGTCGGCAGGGACGCCCGCAAGTCGGGGGAGATGGTCAGCACCATGGTTGTTACTACTCTCCGGAGCCTTGGAATAAACGTGACTGATCTCGGCCTGGCCACGACGCCTACTGTCGAAGTTGCCGTTACAGGTCTGAATGCAGACGGAGGCATTATCATAACTGCAAGTCATAATCCATCCCAGTGGAATGCACTGAAGCTTCTCGGGAAAGCCGGTGAATTTGTTTCATCTGCTGAAGGTACCGCCATACTTGAGATTGCAGAAAAAGAAGATTTCATATTTGTGGAAGATGAACGCAGGGGTTCGCTTGTCCATGATGATAGCTGGAATAAAAAACATATAGAAAAAATCCTCAGTCTCGGGAATGTGGATGTGAATGCGATCAGGTCGGCAGATTTTTCAGTCGCACTGGATTGCATCAATTCGGTGGGCGCTTTGATATTACCGGATCTGCTCCACACTCTTGGTGTTAATAAAATAACAGGGCTGAACATGACGCCTGACGGTAATTTTGCACATACGCCGGAACCCCTTCCGGAAAACCTCCGGGATATCGCAAAGCTTGTGGTGAGCTCGAAATCGGATCTCGGCATTGTGGTCGATCCAGATGTGGACCGTCTTGCCCTTGTTTGTGAAGACGGCTCAATGTTCGGGGAGGAGTACACACTTGTAGCAGTATCTGATTATGTCCTGCAAAAAACGCCCGGCGATACTGTTTCGAATCTCTCATCATCAATAGCCCTCAGGGACATATCCGAGAAGCATGGCTGCCGCAGGTTCTCTTCAGCTGTCGGTGAGGTAAACGTAGTGGAGGAGATGAAGAGGAGAAATGCAGTGATCGGAGGTGAAGGCAACGGAGGCGTCATTTACCCTGCTCTGCATTACGGGCGCGATGCCCTTGTCGGAATTGCCCTTTTCCTGTCGCATCTTGCCAGGAGCGGAAAGAAATGCACTGATCTGAGGCAGCAGTATCCGTCATATTATATGTCAAAAAAGAAGCTGCAACTCGATCCTTCAACGGATTTCAGCAGGATAATCGATGCCGTAAAGAAAAATTATCCTGATTTTGAAAGTGATGAAAGAGACGGACTCTGGATCGGAAATGGCAACGGATGGGTTCAGATCAGAAAATCGAATACGGAACCTATCATGAGGATATACGCTGAGGGAAGGACTATGCATGAAGCTGATTCACTTGCTGATGCAGTGATAGCGGTAGTTAAAAAAATCTAAATTTCCAGCTTTTTCACTTCTGTCCGGAATAAACCGGAGCTCTTAAATGTCTTTATGTCAGTGAAGGCAAAGTGAAGTGTTGTTAATAATTGTTAATAACGGCTTAAAGGAAAAGCTCTTTTTGATATTTTTGCCCGCTGGTTCTGAATAATATTAATATTAAGAATAGATGAAAAAAACTATTATCATTTCAGGAATTGTTGTCGTCTTAATAATCATTGCTGTTATCATCGTCGGGAAGATCAGGTCGAAAAACGCCATAACAAACCTGTATGCTGAGGCAAAAAAGGGATCATTCGATATAATCGTAACGACCACAGGTGAGTTGCAGGCAAAGAATTCTACTGATATATACGGCCCCGAATTCACGCAAAGCAGGAATATTCGTGCAATGGATATCAAGATCACCGATCTTGTCCCGGAAGGAACAGAGGTTAAGAAAGGGGATTATGTTGCCACCCTCGACAGGACAAGCTTTGACAATAGTCTGAAAGATGAGCTTGAAAGGCTTACGACATACGAGACGAACCTTGAAATGAAAGTTCTCGACACAGCTGTTACCCTCAGCAATCTTCGAGATAACATCAAGAACCTGAGGTTTTCGGTTGAAGAAGCCCAGATCACGCTTCAGCAGTCAAAGTACGAGCCCCCGACAACAATCCGGCAGGCTGAGATAGCACTCGACAAGTCGGAGCGTTCACTCGACCAGTCCATACGCGGCTATTCGCTCCAGGTTGAAAGAGCCAAGTCGGATATGCGTACGATGAAAAATAACCTCTCGGAGCAGCAGCAGAGGGTGAAAGACCTTCAGACTGTTCTTGAGAAATTCATAATAACAGCTCCTGCCGACGGGATGATAATATATAAACGCGACAGGATGGGTACCAAAAGAAAGGTCGGCTCTTCAATAAGCCCGTGGGACAATGTTGTTGCAACCCTGCCTGACATGTCATCGATGGTTTCGAAAACATATGTGAATGAGATTGATGTCAGCAAAGTAAAACCCGGCCAGCAGGTGGAGATCGTTGTTGATGCCTTCCCGGAGAAGCAGTATACGGGTCAGGTTACGAGCGTGGCAAACATAGGGGAACAGCTTCCCAATGCAGATGCCAAGGTTTTTGAAGTCGTGATTGCAGTAAATGAATCGGATCCGATACTGAGACCGTCAATGACAACCGGTAACAAGATCATCACAAAGACGATCGACGATGTTACATACATTCCCCTTGAAAGCGTCCAGACAGGAGCTGACAGCATACCTTTCATTTATTTGAAAAATGGAGATAAGCAGATCGTCGTTCTTGGGGAAGCAAATGAAAATAATATAATCGTCGAACAGGGTGTCGAAGCTGGTACTCTTATGTACCTTAACACACCAGAGAGCCCTGAATCTTTCGAGCTTACCGGTGAAGATCTTATTGCCACAATAAAAGAACGTGAGAGGATCAGGAAGGAAGAGGAAGAAAAAGCCAAGCAGGCGCAGAGGATGGAGATGTCATTCCCCGGGGGCCGCGGCGGATTCGGCGACCAGGGTGGATTCCCGGGTGGCCAGGGTGGATTCACGGGTCGCCGTGGAGGACAGCAGGGAGCGGTTCCGGGCGGTGACCAGGTTATTGTTCAGCAGAACCCGGGACAGGCCGGCAATGCCACAGTCCAAAATGGCCAAAGAGGCCAGGGAGGCTTCAGCGGCGGACAAAGGCCGAATCTTACTCCTGAGATGAGAGCACAGTTCCAGAAATTAAGAGAATCGGGAGATACCGCTGCGATGAGGCAATTAATGAGGAATATGCGTCAGCAGTCCGGACAGCAGGGAGGAACCCAGACACAGAGGCAGGCAGGTGATACAACGCGCAGGAGGAGGGTTGTGGTTCAGGAGCAGCCACAGACCAGCCCGGCCAACAACTAATTCCAACCACTTAAAAGCAGCATTATGTTCAGGTTCATATTAAGATATTTCCACGATATAGAGATCGCTGTCGAGTCGATAGTGTCGAACAAGCTTAAATCGATGCTTACAGCCCTTGGTATCATATTCGGAGTGGCTGCAGTAATAGCCATGCTTGCAATCGGGAAAGGCGCAAAGCAGGAGATTATGGAGCAGATGAAAATGGTTGGGGTTAACAATATTCTTATCAACCCCATTATACCGGATAAATCACAATCGGAGCAGGAAGGAGAAAAGCAGCAGAAGAAATTCTCGAGGGGCCTCGATATGCTCGATGTCGAAGCAATCAGGACAACACTGCCTTCAGTCAAAAGGATCAGCCCGGAGATATCATTCAATTCCACAGCTGTACTGAACGGCGTTAAATATTCGGCAAAGCTGGTCGGCGTTTCGAACGATTACTTTCATCTGTATAACCTCCCCCTTGTAAGCGGCGCATTTTTCAACCAGTACCAGGAAGAGAACGGTATACAGGTATGCATCATCGGTGCAAACATCAGGGCAAAATTCTTCAGCAAGGTCGATCCGCTGGGTCAGTATATCAAATTCAACGGAATATGGCTCAAGGTTATAGGCGTTCTGCAGAAGACAAACGTCAATCTTACAGGTTTCGAGGAAAAAGGAGTTAACGTCTATAACGACAATATTTACATTCCCATACAGACAATGCTGCTGCGTTACCAGAACAGGGCTCTCCTGAACACAAAGCTCGTTTCGGAAGCAAGCTCAATGCAGTTTTTCGGTGGCGGCGGCATGGCAAGGATAGTCATGAGCAGCTCTGATGCTTCGTCAAGCACAGAGACCAATTATAACCAGCTCGACAGGATTGTCGTGCAGGTAAGCGAAACGGAACAGCTCAACCCGACAACCGAGATCCTGAGCCGCATGATGACAAGGCGTCATACAGGTGTGAAGGATTTTGAAATAACAGTGCCCGAACTGCTCCTTAAACAGCAGCAAAGAACCAAGGACATATTTAATATAGTCCTGGGAGCAATCGCCAGCATATCACTTATAGTCGGTGGTATAGGTATTATGAACATCATGTTTGCATCGGTGATGGAAAGGATAAAGGAGATCGGAACGAGAATGGCAATAGGCGCCAAGAAAATGGACATCGTGGTTCAATTCCTTGCTGAAGCAGTTCTTATCAGCGTAACAGGCGGTTTTATAGGAATATTCCTGGGAGTGATTATGGCCAAGTTGATAGAGCAGATCGCAGGTATTATGACTATAGTATCCTTCTTTTCAGTATTCATAGCTTTTGGCGTCTCTGCGGCAGTCGGGGTAATATTCGGATATTCACCCGCAAAGAGGGCATCAGAAAAGGACCCGATCGAATCATTAAGATACGAATAAAAATAAAACCTAAATATGAAGAAGTCTATTTTAGCCATTGCTCTTGCTACCCTGATTATATCTTCACAAAAGGCAGAAGGTCAGACAATCCGGAACCTGACTTTTGAGGAGACAATAAATCTCGCGGAATCTCAGTCCCCGAACGCTCTTATTGCAAGAAACAGGTTCCGTTCAAGTTACTGGCAATACAGATCATTCCAGGCCCAATACCTTCCATCAGTCAGGCTGACAGGTACTACCCCGGACTTTAATAATTCGCTTCAAAGACAGTTCAGGCCGTCAGACAGCTCTTATGTTTACATACAGTCAAATACGCTTAATAACATCGGTTCACTTTCACTTAGCCAGAACATTGGCCCTACAGGAACTGTAATTTCTCTGAGGTCAGATCTGACCCTTGAAAAGGATATTGAAAAGAACAAACCGATTAATTATGTAACTACACCCGTCAGCATAAATGTCACTCAACCTATCAGGGCTTTCAATTCTTTGAAATGGGATAAAAAAATCGAGCCTGTCAGGTATGAACAGGCCAAAAAAACATATATCCAGGCAATTGAGGATGTCCATTCCAGCGCTGTGATGTTTTTCTTTTCTCTTGCATCAGCCCAGATTGACAGGCAGATTGCTGTAATGAACCTTGCCAATTCCGATACTCTTTACAAAATCGCCAGCGGCAGGTTCCAGCTTGGTACGATATCGGAAGATGAGCTTTTGCAGATGGAACTGCAATATCTCAACACACAGACCAGTATGAAAACGGCTGAGATGAACCTCCGGAACCGGGAGATCAGGCTAAGATCATTCCTTGGATTTAATGATCAGGTCAGACTTCAGCTTGTTTTACCGAACGAGATACCTGATCTCCAGGTTGATCCGGGCGAAGTTCTGACGCTCGCGATCCAAAACAATCCTGATATTATTGCTCAGAAAATACAAGTTCTTACCGCACAGAGCAATCTTGCACAAGCCAAAGCTAACAAAGGGTTGAATGCCAACCTTACAGCTTCGCTGGGTTTGAATCAGCAAAACGTAGTTATTGAACAGGCATACCAGGATTTAAACAGGGCTCAGCGTGTGAGGCTTACATTTTCCCTGCCGATCCTTGACTGGGGTCAGCAACGCGGAAGGTTCAAGATGGCGCAGTCGAACCTGGAACTTACAAATGTGCAGGTAAACCAGGCGCTCGTCGATTTTGAACAGAACCTTGCATTGGATGTGGACCAGTTTAACCTTCAGAAGAACCAGGTTCAAATTGCGGCAAAATCCGATACTGTGGCAATGAGAAGATATGAAGTCACAAAACAGCGTTTCCTCATCGGGAAAATTGATGTACTTGACCTTAATGACGCTGATGCCAGGAAAGACCAGAACAGAAGGGCTTATGTACAGGCGCTGCAGAATTACTGGAATTATTTCTATAATATGAGGGCTCTCACATTGTATGATTTCATCAACAGGAAACCGATCGAAACAGATTATGAGAAGCTCCTCGAGTGAGGTTAGCAGAGTGTTGGTTAAAGGGGCCCGGTAAGCCCCTTTTTTCTTACTTTTATCTTTTTGCTTTTGTCTTTTATCTTTTAAAATATATCTTTGCGACCTTAATAAATCCGATTTAGTCGGTTAATCATTAGAAATTTACAAAAGTATAAACAATGCAGAATAAATCAGCGATCCTCATTCTTGCAATAGTACTTGGACTGGTATCGATATACCAGCTTTCATTTACCGGAGTGTCGTATAAGGTCAACAGAGATGCCAAAAGGTATGCCAATGGCGACCTGGTGAAGGAGACCAGCTATCTCGATTCCATGCAGACACTGCCAAAGGAAAAATGGAGTTTTCTTGGCAATACCTTTAAAGAGGTTCAAAAGAAAGAGCTTAATCTTGGCCTCGACCTGAAGGGTGGAATGAACGTGATACTTGAAGTATCGGTCAAGGATATTCTCAGGGCCCTGTCAAACTACAACCCGGACAAAACCTTTAATGAGGCGCTTGCAAGGGCGGACCAGATGCAGAGCCAGAGCCAGGCGGATTATCTAACATTATTCGGGCGGGCATTCCAGGAAGTGGATCCCAATGCAAAGCTCGCATCAGTCTTCGGAACAGTTGAACTCCGCGACCGTATTAACTTCAACACAACAAACGAAGAAGTGCTGAAAGTGCTTTCAAATGAAGTGGACGGTGCAATAAAAAATGCATTTAATATCCTGCGGACAAGGATAGACCGGTTTGGAGTTGTACAGCCCAATATCACCCAGCTTGCAACAAAAGGAAGGATACTTATCGAGCTTCCCGGGCAGACAAATCCCAAACGTGTAAGGGAGCTGCTTCAGGGTACGGCCAATCTCGAGTTCTGGGAAACCTATGAGAACGGTGAGATAATCGGTTATCTCTCACAGGCAAACAATATCCTCAGGGAAATACAGGCCAGCTCAAAAAGCACTCCTGCTGCAGCAGAAAAGCCGGTTACAGCTTCTGCAGACCAGTCTGACACAACCAAAAAGAACCAGGATCTGCTCGATCTTATCGGCAAGGATACAACTACCACAACACAGAACGCCGGCACACGCGAGAGCTTCAATCTTCAGAATCCATTATTCGGGCTTCTCAGCCCAAGAGTGTCACAGGATGGTCAGCCCCTGCCTTCAAGTATGATCGGGCTTGCACTGGGAAAGGACACTGCAAAGGTGAATTCCATGCTCAAAATGAACCAGGTAAGATCCATTTTTCCAAGGGATCTCAAATTTTTCTGGAGCCAAAACCCATACAAATATGATCCGACAAAAACACTGTATGAGCTTCATGCAATAAAGGTGACCACACGCGACGGACGTCCGCCACTCGATGGTAATGTCATCACTTCAGCAAGGACATCATCGGGAGTTACCGGGTCGGAGGTTGAAGTGAACATGTCGATGAATGCCGAAGGTGCGAAGACCTGGGCAAGGATGACAAGGGAAAACATCGGCCGTTGTATTGCGGTCGTCCTGGACGGGTACGTCCGTTCATTCCCGGTCGTCCAGAATGAGATCACAGGTGGTAACACTCAGATTACAGGCGATTTCACGATTGAAGAGGCGGATGACCTGGCCAATATATTAAAATCAGGCAAGCTGCCGGCTCCCGCACACATCATTTCCGATACTATAGTCGGTCCCAGCCTTGGCAAGGAAGCAATCAACGCAGGTATGATCTCGTTCGTTATAGCATTCCTCATTGTTCTTGCTTACATGATATTCTATTACAGCCGCAGTGCAGGTACAATAGCAGATATAGCCCTGTTCACCAACATATTCCTGATGATGGGCATTCTCGCATCATTGAGCACTGTTCTTACCCTTCCGGGTATCGCGGGGATAGTCCTGACAATGGGTATGTCGGTCGATGCGAACGTTCTGATTTACGAAAGGATCCGTGAAGAGCTCCGTTCAGGCAAAGGCATAAAGCTTGCCGTTGCAGACGGATACAAAGGCGCATTGTCGGCAATTCTGGACTCTAATATTACGACACTGCTGACCGGTATTGTACTTTACGTTTTCGGCACAGGACCTATCAGGGGATTCGCAACGACTCTCGTTATCGGTATTTTCACTTCACTCTTCAGCGCAATATGGGTCACAAGGCTGATCTATGAATGGCTTCTGAAACGCAATGCAAACCTGAGCTTCTCGATCAAGATGACGGCCAATATACTTAAAGGCACTCATTTCGACTTTATGGGGAAACGCAGGATATTTTATGGTATTTCAATAGCTGTTACAGTCATCGGAATTGCATCACTCTTTATCCGTGGTCTGAACCCGGGAATTGATTTCACAGGAGGAAGAACCTATGTTGTAAGATTTGAACAGCCTGTCAAAACTGCCGAAGTGGCCGCCAATCTTCAGACGACCTTCGGCGAGGCGCCCCAGGTTGTGACTTTCGGTAATGTGGACCAGGTAAGGATAACAACAAAATACAGGATTAATGAAATAGGTGCTGATGATGCTGTTGAAACAGCATTGTATGAAGGGCTTAAACCCATGATACAGGCAAATGTCACCAAGGAGCAATTCCTTACAGATTACAGGAAGTCTTCGGAGACAGTAGGGCCGGCAATAGCATCGGATATTAAAACAAAAGCTGTTTGGGCAGTTATACTTTCCCTGGTGATTATGTTCTTCTATATTTTCATCAGGTTCCGAAACTGGCAATATGGACTTGGAGCTATGGTGGCTCTTGCACACGACACGATGATCGTAATTGGGATCTACTCGCTGCTGTGGGGCATCCTGCCCTTCACAATGGAGATAGACCAGTCTTTCATTGCGGCTATCCTTACAGTGATAGGTTACTCTGTGAACGACTCCGTGGTGGTGTTTGACCGAATAAGGGAATTTCTCCCCCTTCATCGGAAACGACCGGTGAACGAGGTTATTAACCTTGCAATGAATGACACCCTGAGCCGTACGATGAACACCGGTATGACTTCGATATTCGTTCTTATCGCGATGTTCTTCCTTGGAGGCGCTACAATCAGGGGATTCCTTTTCGCAATGATAGTCGGAATCATTGTAGGTACTTACTCGTCGATCTTCGTGGCATCGTCAATCGTTTATGACACATCCAGGAAAACAGGTATAAAGTACTGATTCCGTATAAAATAAAAAAGGAGCCTGTATCACAACGTTTAGTTGATTACAGGCTCTTTTTATTTTTTCTTTAACATACTAATATGCTTAAGTTTTCTACCTTTGCGAATCAAGTGAAGGTATTATAGGAGATTAACTTATGAGCGGTCAGGAAATATTTGTCATCATTCTTGTGATCCTCGTTCTTTTCGGGGCCGACAAGCTCCCGGAGATGGCGAAGACCTTCGGCAAAAGCATGCGTGATTTCAAGAGGGCAACAGATGACATCAGGAGGGAACTCGAAACCAGCACACAGGATATAAGGAAGGATCTTAATGAAGTGACAAGCTCAATCAAGAGCGATGTGAGCGAGCTGTCGGACAAGATCACCCGCGATGTGAATGAGGTGAGTGAATCGATCCAGAACGACATGAACGACATCACATCACCTGCCCGGCAGGAAATGTCTGAGCTTTCGGACAGGATTCAATCCGACATCAGCGAAGTGAGCGAAAAGATCGAAACAGACCTCAGTGAGGTGAATAAAAACATTACTGAGGACCTTAATGAAGTAAAGGAGAAGATCGACAATCCTGAAAATGCAGGTTCTGATGAGTCAGGCAGTAACAGGAACACTCAGGATAACGGCGAAAATTATTACAAGGAATATTCAGACTGATTCAGTTAAAAACTTCCTTTCCTTCTGATGATCAGAACGACAGGCATCAAAAAAGCTTACGGCTCGCTTCGTGTCCTCAAGGGCATCGATCTCGAGATAATGGATAACGAGGTTGTATCCATTGTTGGCGCCAGCGGCGCGGGTAAGACAACGCTGCTTCAAATCATAGGAACTCTCGACAGGCCTGATGAGGGTACAGTGCTTTTCAATGACAGGGATGTCAGCAGGCTGAACAGCCGGGCTTTGGCCGCTTTCAGGAACAGCAACATTGGTTTTGTATTCCAGTTTCACCAGCTTCTTCCTGAATTCACAGCACTTGAAAACGTATGCATACCTGCATTCATAGCAGGGAAAGCCAAATCTGAGGCCGAAAAGAAGGCGGAAGAGATCCTCGGATTCCTTAATCTTTCAGATCGACTGGACCACAAGCCATCCGAGCTCAGCGGTGGCGAACAGCAGCGTGTGGCTGTTGCCAGGGCCCTGATCAATAATCCGGCAGTAATCCTCGCTGATGAGCCATCAGGGAACCTGGATACGGAAAATAAGAACGAGCTTCACAAACTGTTTTTCCGCCTGAGGGATACTTTCGGACAAACAATAGTCATCGTAACGCACGATCCGCAGCTTGCATCCATGTCCGACAGGATACTTCGGATAAAGGACGGTATGATCGTCAACAACTGATTTTAGAATCATTTTATAGCCCTGATTAGCTATTTTTTGACTATTTTTGTATTATATAGTTTCAACAGCTTAGCGGGTTCCCTTTTTAATTTTCCTTTTTTATGAAACTGATAGATGTAAATGATCTCGGATCTTTTGCTCACTTCAGGGGAAGGAGAGGGAAGATAGCAGCCGAATTCCTTTTGAAACTCATCTCGATCGACAGGGTAAATGAAATTTATTACCGCAACAGCAGATATACGGGTACAGAATTCACCTCACACCTCCTGAATGGGCTTGGCGTCACCTATTCTATAGGGAATGCAGAGCGCCTGAGATCGCTTCCTGAGGGTGCTTTTATCACGATTTCCAATCATCCTTATGGAGGTATCGACGGGATCATGCTGGTTGACCTGTTTGCAGGCATCAGGCGGGATTACAGGCTTATGGTAAACAAGCTGCTGTCGATGGTAAGGACACTCGAGGGAAATTTCATTTCTGTCGATCCTGCAGGTAACAAGAAAAAAGGAATCTCAGGCGAAAGCCTTAATGGCATACGCGAAACCCTATCAAGGCTTCGTGACGGTCACCCTGTCGGCTTCTTCCCTTCGGGCGCCGTTTCGGACCTCAGCCTAAAGGACAGATGCATCCGCGACCGCAAGTGGCAGGACAGTATAATCCATCTTATCAGGAAGGCAGAAGTTCCAATTCTCCCGGTGCGCTTTTTCGACCGCAATTCTGCCTTATTCTATTTACTCGGGCTTATTGACTGGAGAGTACGTGTCCTCAGGCAACCTTCCGAGCTCTTCAACAAGAAAGGCCACCAGGCAAGGATCGGACTGGGAAGGGTCATCACTGTTGAGGAGCAGTCTGCTATAAGGGATTATGAATCTTTCGGGGCATTTCTGAGAAAAGCTGTCTATGAAATGCCATTGCCTGATCGCTTTATTCCTTATAATTTTATTCGTTCAGAGTTGGCTTCATCACCTGTACAGGAATTTTCCAGAGCAGAATGAAAACAGAAGTATTGGACAGACCGTTGCAAACCAAAAAAGAGGTTTTGCAGTCAATTTCCGTTGACAGGAAAAGGACTAACCTGCTGAATGTTCAGGAACAATCGGCACTCGCATGGCTTGTACAGCGCATACCCCTGTGGGTCACATCCGATATGCTTACGGCAGTGGGATTATTCGGCAGCCTTGTTGTAGGCGCCAGCTTCATTCTTGCATTTTACCTAAGCAAGTATTTCCTGATCCTCGGTTTTCCCGGTTTCATTATAAGCTGGTTCGGCGATTCACTCGACGGTCGTCTGGCTTATTACAGGCAGAGGCCGAGAAAATTATATGGATTCACCCTCGACATCACGGTCGACTGGATGAGCATAATAGCCATAGGGTGCGGATTCATAGTGTATGTACGGGGAATGTGGGATATGCTGGGTTACGGCTTCGTCGTGCTTTACGGATGGGAGATGCTGATTGCCCTTATGAGATACAGGATCACAGGCAAATATTCGATCGATTCCGGGAAATTCGGCCCCACAGAAGCCAGGATCCTGATATCGGCATTCATGATACTGGAGGTCATTCTTCCGGGTTCCATCATCTATTCAGCCGGTGCTGCCGTAGTTGTCCTGTTCGTCATCAATGTTGTCGATACCCACCGTCTTCTTCAGCTGGCCGACAAGATGGACAAAAAAGGCTGCTGATCACCTGGTTGAATTCATAGCTGCCATAAATCCGGATGAACTGATGATCTTATCCATAGAACAGGCTTCATCAATTATTCTCTTATGCCTGGCCTTATCGAATTTGCATACTGATGTCATAATGGAGCTCACATCACCGGCATACCTGTTGATAAAATCCGCATCATCAGGATAAATTTTCTGTTCTTCGTCTGAAGCCCTGAAATAACATGCGCAGACGATTGCAAACAGGATCCTGTTGTAAGGCATTCCACGCTCAATTGCCTTGTGGATTGCTCCGGCAAGCCTGTCATCGGTTCCGAGCTTTCTTTTAAGGTCGCATCCGACTCTGAAGATAGTGTCCCCAAGGGCCCTGTTCTGAAAACGGGCAAGCAGGTCGTCAATATGTTCAGTGAGACCGGCAGCCGTGAATTCATCAGGATATTCTGAAATCAGAATTTCGGCAGACTGCAGCATCGCTGACCTGACAAATGCCAGGATCCCGGGAACGGCAAGAGCTTCCCATATAAAGATGAATTCCGGATTGTACAGGTAGCCAAGGTAGGCTGAAGCGGAATGGCCAAGGTTATGGATAAAAAGCTTGCGGTCGACCCACGCTTTCATGTTTTCCTTCGGAGCAAGCCCGGGAATACGAGGCACTTCAGTTTTGAAAGCTTTGCCATTAAGTATCAATGTATTATACGGTTCGGCGTATATCTGAAGCATATCTTCCTCAATATCCTTCCTGTGCATTATCGGCACCATCTTTCCGATGCTTGTCTCGACAAGTCCGACCAAACGATCGAATGGATATTCAGCAGGAAGAAGATTCATAAGCTGTTCCCTGAAAAACATATCTGCATTCCGCATGTTTTCAGCAATGATTATATCCAAAGGCTGGTCTGGTCCTTCATTATATCTTTTCAGGAGACCTTTTGCCAGGAGAGGAAAAATACCCCTGAGCCCTGAGAGGCCTACTGAGGTGGCAACAATTCCTGCTGTTGCAATCTCATTCACGGCTTCTTCTTTCTCACTGAGACACACACCCCTGACATTTTCAATATCCAGCACTTCCTCTTTTTCCCCCTTGATAACAACGCGGTACCCTTTGCGCCTGTTCAATTCATCGATCAGTGGTTTACTCAAATCGATGAAAACAACTTCGTAACCTCCCCTGCTGAATAACTGTGCGATAAAGGACCTTCCTATTTTGCCCGCTCCAAAAAGGACAAGCTTCTTTCTTCCGTTTTTTTCCATCGGCTTTATCGGGAATTGCATTAAATGACTAAAATTTCATATCCTTTGAAACACCTAAACCAAAGAGGGCAAAATCATATTTTACAGGGTCATTGCAGTCCAGCTGCCGCAGAACTCCATCGAGTTCCTTAACTGCTTTCGCATCATTCTGTTTCCTGGAAAGCAAACCGAGTTTACGTGCAACATTCCCTGAATGAACATCGAGAGGACATGAGAGGATGGATTGCGGAATATTCTTCCAGATGCCAAAATCCACACCCGCATTATCCTGCCGGATCATCCACCTGAGATACATATTGATTCTTTTAGCAGCAGAGCCTGTCAAAGGATCAGGCAGATGTTTCAAGGTCCTCTCCAGGTGAGGTATTTTAAAAAATTCAATTTTTAACTCATGTATCGCCGGCTGAAGAGAATCATTGGTCTGATATTTCATAAATATCCCTTCCAGTCCGTTTTTATGTTTATACAGATGCTTCAGACCTTCTATGAACGTCAGCAGGTCCACTGAATTGAAAGTACGATGCACAAAGCCGTCCATCTTCTTTAGCTGCTGCTCATTATGATTTAGAATGAAATCGTATGGCGAATCCCCCATATACTTAAGCATCCTTTTTGCATTTTTCACAATGGAAGCCCGGTTGCCCCATGCTATGATTGCAGACAAAAATCCTGATATTTCGATATCTTCCTTCCTGGTGTACAGATGCGGTATTTGTACAGGGTCGGGTTCAATGAATGCCGGATTGTTATATTGAGCAACCTTTTCATCGAGAAAATCTTTCAGTTCTTTCAAGTCCTGTTCCATGCATTATTACTAAAACATGTGGCAAAAATACTAATAATGACAGGTTTTCCTAGGCAGCGTAATTCCGGGAGTGATTTTTTGGATTTCAGTGAATCTTTATTTAGTTTCATCCATCTGACCATCAGGTTATGGGCATAAAGTCAATAAGAAACAGCAATGGCCAACAACTATTTCGAATTCAAACAATTCCTGATCAGGCAGTGTTACAGTGCATTTAAGGTTGGGACAGACGGAGTCATCCTTGGTTCCTCAGCTGACGTCGCGGGTGTCAATAATGCACTGGATATAGGTGCGGGTACAGGGCTTGTCGCCTTAATGCTTGCACAGCGCTGCGATGCAAGGATAACCGCCATAGAACCTGATGCCGGCAGCTTTCAGGACCTGCTGCTTAACATTGAAAACTGTAAATGGGAGGAGAGGATTGCAGCAGTTGATACAGATCTGCAGCATTTCAGTCCTTCCCGAAAATTCGATCTGATTGTCTCAAATCCGCCCTGGTTCAGCAATTCCCTGAGGAACCCCGACCAGGGCAAGGCAGGCGCCCGGCATAAAGACCTCCTCACCGATGACGATCTGCTTTCAGGGGTTGACAGGCTTATTGAGGATGAAGGACGTTTCGTGGTGATTATGCCTGCTTCAGAAGGTAAAAAATTTATTGCTGAAGCTTTAGAACACGGGCTATTCTGTAATGCTGTTATGAAAATTCGACCTTTGCCTTCATCAGCCGTGAACAGGCTTGTACTTACTTTTTGCAGGAACAAGCTTCCTCTTTCAGAAAAGGAGCTTACGATAAGCACCGGCAGACGACACGAGTATACTGAAGAATATGTCCTCCTGACAAAAGATTTCTATCTTAAATTTTAAAAATGACTACACAGAGTACCAAAGAGAAGCACAGAGCAGCACAGAGATCTGAGAAGTTGCCTCCGTGACCCTCCGTGGTTCTCTGTGACCCTCTGTACAACTTTTTAGTTTATTACCGGCAAAACTTCAGAACTCAGATTATATTCTTCCTTCATCTGGATACCCATATCTGCCAGTTCAGCAAGAATCGGGATGTAAATTTCGGGCAGGACGGGTCTCTGGACTCCTGTCACAGATATCCTTCCTTCAAGAATGAGCTTTACTGCTATTGACGCGGGCAGGGCAACAGTCCTGGCGATTGCGGTGTTTGATGAAGGCGAACCGTAATCCGTCAGCGATGTCCGTATGACTTCCTGCCTGCCATTCTGCCATTCGCAAAGCACGATGTGCTGAAGTATTACCATGTCCCTTTCGTTATCTCCGAGCATCATTTTCTGTATCATCCTGTCGGAAGTAATCTCGAATGGCGTCGTCTCATAATAGCTGAGTCTTTCATCGCTGAAAAAATCAAGGTAATCGAGCGATCTTATTGCGGCTGAATCCTCCCTGACCTTCAGTAATGATGAGATGTTCTGCTTAAGGTCAGCGATGTCCGTTCCGGCTCTTTCAGCCAGGAAGCCCCTCGCCGTGGTTCCTGTATAATCCCGTACTTTGTCATCGAACATGTGGAGGCGCTTCATCGCGTCTATTGATTCACACCATCCCGGGAACCTGAAGGTGCCACGATAAATTGTGTTTACATCCGGGATGCCGTAGACTTCAGCAAAACTCAGGGAATCCCTGTTCGGATAAGCTTCGAGTTTCCCGGTGCCCGGGATATCGGAGATGAATGTGGTTCTGAAAACATCCTCTGAATCAACTGATACCGTTTTTCCATCTTTGCGGTACAAGGCATTGTTGAGTGAAGCAAGAATGACACCCTTGGGACTCCATGTAAATTTGTATTTCATGGGGTTGTCAGCTGCCTCGGGAGCCGGCAGTGCACCGCAGATTGAGTAGAATTCCAGTATCCTGCCACCGGCTGAATGTATGAAATCGATGATTTTCATTGCAGTCATGTGGTCAATTCCCGGATCAAGGCCGCATTCATTCATGAAGAGAATGCCTGCTTTCCCTGCAGCTTCATGGAAGCCCTGCATCTCTGGTTTTATATAAGATGTCGTTACAAGGTGTTTACCCTGCCTGAGGCACAGGCTTGCAACCTGCGGGTGAAATTTGTACGGAAGAAGGCTTACGACGATATCGTTCCCGGCAACAAGCATTTCGAGGGTCTCGGGATCATCCATTGACCAGTCGACTGAAGCTCCCATGGGATTACCCGCGATCATCTCATCAGCACGGCCTTTCATCGGAGAGGCAATGACAATCCTGAATCCATGGTTAAGAAGATATTCAACCATCGGCTTTGCGACAAGCCCGGAACCGAGAATAAGAACCTTATTCATGTATTTTTTTAACTCAAAATTCGCAAAACTGAAGACGCAAGGTGCGCAAATCCATCATTGCGTGCTCTGCGTAATCCTTTGCGTTCTCTTCGTTTAAATGCAGTTCATATAAAGATACAAAGTTTATCTGATAATGTAAAACCTTGTATATTTGTTAGCAACCAAAACTGACCCCTGACCATATCCTCATGCCTGAAGCCGAGCTGAATAAATATGTCGAAACGCCGTTGATGAAGCAATACTATGCCATCAAGGCAAAGCATCCTGATGCCATATTGCTGTTCAGAGTCGGAGATTTTTATGAGACTTTCGGTGAGGATGCGATAAGGTCATCCGAAATACTTGGCATTACCCTTACACGAAGGGCGAACGGCTCTGCTTCCTTTGTCGAGCTCGCCGGTTTTCCCTATCATGCTCTCGATACGTACCTTCCCAGGCTCGTCAGGGCTGGCCAGCGTGTTGCAATCTGCGAACAGCTTGAAGATCCCAAACTGACAAAGAAGATTGTAAAAAGAGGGATCATCGAGCTTGTGACGCCGGGAGTATCGATGAATGAGAATGTGCTGAATCATAAGGAAAACAACTTCCTGGCCGCCGTTCATATTGACAAAAAAATAGCCGGCGTTGCCTTCCTCGATATTTCCACGGGGGAATTCCTTGTGTCGGAAGGTACCTTCGAGTACATAGATCAGCTGCTCAGTAATTTCCAGCCCAAGGAGGTGCTTTATGAAAAAGCAAAAAAAGATGTCTTTACGGACGCATTCGGTTCCAAGTATTACACCTTCAGGCTCGATGACTGGGTTTTCACTCCCGATGCTGCAAATGACAGGCTCCTGAAGCAATTTGAAACCAGCTCCCTCAAGGGCTTCGGTGTGCAGAACCTCAGCTTCGGTATCATCGCGGCAGGAGCCGTACTGACTTACCTTGACATCACCCGTCATGAGCAGCTGGGACATATCACCGGCCTGTCCAGGATAGAGGAGAACAGGTATGTATGGCTCGACAAATTCACGATTAAAAATCTTGAGATATTCAGCTCACCCTATGAAGGCGCCAGGACGCTCATCGATGTTCTCGACCGGACTGTTTCACCGATGGGGGGCAGGCTGCTGAAGAGATGGCTCTCCCTGCCTCTGAAGGATATCCAGCCGGTGAATGAACGGCTGGACGCTGTCGCTTATTTTCTTTCTGACAAAAAGGCAAGGGATGAAATTGCAAAGCAGATTCGCATTGTAGGGGACCTCGAAAGGCTTGTCTCAAAAGTTGCCGTAAACCGGATAAACCCGAGGGAAATGGCGCAGCTGAAAAGAGCTCTTGCTGCAATTGAGCCTTTAAAGAACCTTTGTATCGCGAGCTCCTGCGGGCCCCTGATGAACCTTGCCGAGCAGCTGAATCCATGTAAGACCGTCTCCCAGCGAATAGAGAAAGAACTTAACAATGATCCACCGGTACTTATTAACCGGGGCAACATCATTGCAAAAGGTGTTTCAGCAGAGCTCGATGAACTGAGGGAAATCCTTTATAACAGCAAGGATTACCTTGAAAATCTCCAGGAGAGGGAAAGCCGGAGGACGGGCATTACTTCACTTAAGGTCAGCTTCAATAATGTATTCGGGTATTATATTGAAGTAAGGAATACGCATAAGGACAAGGTCCCGCCTGAATGGATAAGGAAGCAGACGCTGGTCAATGCAGAACGCTACATTACCGAGGAGCTGAAGGAATATGAAGGGAAGATTTTAGGCGCTGAAGAAAAGATCAATGTTATCGAGCTGAAGCTTTTTGCCGATCTTGTACTCTCCGTTCTTGAATTTATTCAGCCCATACAGGTCAATTCCTCGCTTATAGCGAAGCTCGATTGCCTGTTGTCGTTTGCTGTCGTTTCAGATGAGAACAGGTACACAAGGCCGGAGCTGAATGAATCCAGGAACCTGAGCATAACAGAAGGCAGGCACCCGGTGATCGAAAAACAGCTGCCGGCCGGGGAATCCTATGTTCCGAACGATGTGTTTCTCGACACTGAGGACCAGCAGATAATAATACTGACAGGCCCGAACATGTCAGGTAAATCAGCTCTCCTTCGCCAGACTGCGCTGATTGTCCTGCTGGCCCAGACAGGTTGTTTTGTTCCGGCGGCAGCAGCCTCCATCGGGGTTGTCGACAAGATCTTCACAAGGGTGGGGGCATCGGACAATATAAGTCTCGGAGAATCGACCTTCATGGTTGAAATGAATGAAACAGCAAGCATACTGAATAATCTCTCGGACAGGAGCCTGGTGCTGCTCGATGAAATCGGAAGGGGAACGAGCACATACGACGGCATATCGATAGCCTGGGCTATGGTTGAATACCTT
This sequence comes from Bacteroidales bacterium, assembly GCA_035299385.1. Taxonomy (GTDB): domain Bacteria; phylum Bacteroidota; class Bacteroidia; order Bacteroidales; family VadinHA17; genus LD21. Next base: position 21,315 of record DATGWQ010000219.1, read on the forward strand.
CATGAGAACAGGATGAGGGCAAAGACAATATTTGCAACACATTATCATGAGCTGAATGAAATGGAGAATTCATTCACCCGTGTCAGGAATTACAATATCTCAATAAAGGAGCTGAATAACAAGGTGATTTTCCTGCGGAAGCTCAAAAGAGGCGGGAGCGAGCACAGCTTCGGCATTCATGTGGCACGTATGGCAGGTATGCCGAGGAGCGTCGTAAGGAGAGCCGATGAGATTTTGGCGGAGCTTGAACAGGGGCATGAGAAGAAGGAACTGGCCAAGCCGGTTGCTGATATTGCCGATCACCGCGAAGGAATGCAGCTCAGCATTTTCCAGCTCGACGATCCGGTGCTGAAGCAGATCCGCGATGAGCTGCTCGAGATTGATATTGATAATCTTACGCCTGTCGAGGCGCTCAATAAACTATATAACATAAAAAAACTGCTGAAGTAAAATAGTTTTTATATTAGCGCCCGTGGCTGACCTATGAGACCTGTAAAAACTGTTAAAATTTTCGCGTTAGTTGCCCTGTGCCTGTTGCCGGCATTCGGCATTGCTTCCGGTCAGGTCAGCGATTCATCCGGTCAGGTTTCAGACGAAAGAAAAACATATCCTGAAGATCCTGCTTCAAATGCGAAAGCTTTAGAAATAACAGCTGAACCGGATACGAACTTCACTTTCGAGAAATACGGTGAATTTCTGAAGAAGATTTCCGATCCGAAGAAATTCATAGTATTGCCGCTGAATGAATTCAGGACAACTTTTGACAGTTCAAAAACTGTGATCGGGCTAAGGCATGATGTCGACATAGACCTGTCGCATGCCATGTCTTTTTCAGATATTGAATATAACCTGGGATTCAGATCCTCCTATTATATTCTTCATACTGCTCCGTATTACCTGCAAAATGCAGCAAATATGGCAATCCATACAGAAGGTATTTTACCTCTTCTCAAAAAGATGCAGGATGAAAGGCGTTTTGAGATTGGCTGGCATAATGATCTTGTCACCCTGCAGGTGATTTATAAGCTGAACCCGGTCGATTTCCTTAAAAATGAGCTGACATGGCTGAGAAGCATGGGACTGAAGGTCACCGGCACTGCTTCTCATGGCTCTCCCTATTGTCACACATATGGCTACCTCAATTACTATTTTTTCGAGGAATGTGCTTCCACGGTGGTGCTGCCATATGTGAATAATGTTACGGTCCCGATAGAGGGTCAGCAGGTTAAAATACTCAAGGGTAAACTGGCTGATTTCGGGCTCGAATATGAAGCTTATTTTCTGAACAACAACAAGGCTTACTCTGATGCCACCATTAAAAACGGTATAAGATGGAATACTTCAATGATCGACATCAGCCAGCTTGTTCCAGGCGACAGGGTGATTGTCCTGGTGCATCCGGTTCACTGGCACAGGGCTTCAGTGAAGGCAGGAATGGACATGTTCAGCATTCCCGGTCAGAAAGCGTCCTACATAGATACCCTGCATTCATCTGTTACCGTCATAATGCCGGTTAACACCAGTCTTGAAAATCTTACCCCGTTGTTCAGGCTTTCTCCGGGCGCATATGCGAAGGTTGACGGGGTAAAGCAAAGTTCAGCAACATCCGCCCGGAACTTCTCCGATACGGTCATATACAAGGTATTTGCTGAGAACAGGCTTGTGAGCAAAGACTGGAGAATAATCGTCAAAAAGGAACTCATACTCGACGTGCCCGGTCAGGGTGAAAGCCTCGATTCGATGGAGATATATCCCAATCCTGCAGATGCTTTGATAAACATAAGGTTTAAAGGATCAACAGCACCCCAGAAAATCGAAATTTACAGCTTCGACGGGAAGAAGGTTTATGAAGAAACACTTGATGAGACAGGTGACTTCACAAAACAAACCGATCTTTCATTCCTTTCACCTGGCATTTACCTTGTCAGAAATGCAACGACAGGGAAAAAGGCAGTTCTTATAATGAGGTAGATTTTCGTTAAATTTACATTTTACAATTTCCTGAGTATGAAAAAACATTATTTCATCCCGGCATTGTTCTTATTTGCCGGCGTCGTTACTGCGCAGCAAGGCCAGGTGAAGCAGATGAAGCTGGGTTCCTTTGAATTGCAGTCTTCGTCTTTGATAAAGGAGGACGGGATCCAGATCTCTTCCCCTGATTACAAATCAAATGTTTACTGGTTCCCGGTAGATGTGCCCTCGACAGTTCTGACTGGACTGGTCGCGAACGGCGTTTATCCTGATCCTTACCAGGGAATGAACAACATGCTGATTCCGGATGCTTCGGATGAATTCAATAAAAAATACAATCTCGAACAGTTCAGTCATCTCCCGAATGATCCGAATCCATGGAAGAAACCTTACTGGTACAGGACTGTTTTCAATGTGCCGTCCGGGGATAAAGGCCGGACATTTCAACTGATATTCAAAGGGATCAATTATCGCGCCGCATTGTGGCTCAATGGTCAGCAGGTCGCTGATTCCGCTGAGATGGCGGGAATGTTCGCCCAATACAGTTTCGACGTGACCAGATACATAAAACCCGGAAGCAGGAATGCCATTGCTGTGAAGATATATCCCCTTGATTATCCCGGACTGCCTTCGACCGAGCAGCTGAAAGCTCTTGGGGATTTTTATCCGAATGGCGGCCCGACAGGCGATATTGGCAAGAACGTCACGATGCTGTGTTCGGCAGGATGGGACTGGATGCCGCCGGTAAGGGACAGGAATATAGGCATCTGGCTGCCCGTATACCTGAGAACCACAGGGGGGGTTACGATT
>DATGWQ010000220.1:0-58031 GCA_035299385.1 Bacteroidales bacterium
AAGAGAAACAGCTTTCTCCGATGGATCTGATATGGATATGAATTACGGTGAGAAACAGATTGCATTCACCTTCAAGATATTGAAATACCCTTCGAGCAAGAACTTCAGTTACCGGTACAAAGTGAATTCTGATGAATGGATCAACGGGAACCAGGTTCTCCTTCAATCTCTAAGGCCCGGAAAATACGACATAAAAATGGAAGGTTTGAACACGGAAGATATGTCGACCTTACAGGACAGCATTGAATTAACGGTAAAGCCGCCTTTCTGGTGGTCGGCATGGTTCAATGTTATGATCATCTGTGTGTCGATACTCCTGTTTTATTTCTACATGCGCTTCAGGATAAAAAGATTGAACCTGCAGCATGAAGAGAAGACAAAGATGGTCATCCGGAATTCCGAGCTTCAGCTTCGTTCCCTCCAGATACAGATGAATCCTCATTTCATTTTCAATGCTCTCAATGCCATCCAGGCTTTCATAATGGAAAAGAACACTGAAGACTCTCTCAAATACCTGAATGAACTTTCGGGCATAATCAGGACTAACCTCGAAAATGCCACGGAAGAATATATTTTCCTTACGCGTGAAATCGATTTCCTGAAAAAATATGTCCGGATCGAAGAGATGCGGTTTAACGACAAGCTCGACGTTGAGTTCATTGAAGAGTTCAATGATTTGGGGCTCAAGCTACCTCCAATGTTTATTCAGCCTGTTATCGAGAATGCAATCAAGCACGGTATACGGAACAGGGAAGGTAAAGGCACAATCAATATCAGGTTCAGCCAGAATAAAGATACCCTGTCCGTAACAGTTGAAGATAATGGTGCGGGAAGGGAGTTCGCCAAAACAGCACAGCATGATTCTCACCAGGGGCTCAGCCTGAAGATAATAAAGCAGAGGCTCGACCTGCTGAACAGAAAATACGGCACAGACCTGCATTCCATAAAGATCACCGACTTAAAGGAGAATGAAATTGCCGCAGGAACAAGGGTGGTAATCAATATTCTTGCCAGGAACTGACCTCAGATTTTGTTTCCCGCAGGTTTGCGCTTAATCCAGTATCCCCATCTGCCTCATCAGCAGTGCAGCATTCATTTTCCTGGTGATCCCTTCACGCAGCTTGTAATCAAAACTGATCTTCTCGCCGTCAATTTCAATTTCAAAACACATATTTAAAACACTTCCGGGATGCGACTTCTCGAGGTCGGCCAGTGAAATATCGTGGGTTGCTATCATCCCGGCCGATCCCATGGTTATCAGTTTTTCAAGGAACAGCTTTGAGCCAAGCGCTTTGTCTGCCGAATTGGTTCCTTTCAGGATTTCATCAAGAATAAAGAAGACCGATTTATCCCCGGTTATCTCCGTTCTCAATGCCCTGAGTCTTTTAAGCTCTGCATAGAAATATGATTCATTACCCGATAAAGAATCTGTCGTCCTCATGCTCGTGAACAGCTTCACCGGTTTAAACTCAAAAGAAGCTGCACATACGGGGGAGCCCGACATCGCCAGAATCAAATTGGCAGCAACCGTTCGCAGGAAAGTGCTTTTCCCTGCCATGTTCGCGCCGGTTATGATACATATTTTGCCTGCACCGGGAACAGAAAAGTCATTGCAGATCCTTTTTTCTTCGGGAATCAGCGGATGCCCGAGCCCCGTAGCCTCTATCACCGCACCTTTTTCCGAAATTGCCGGCCAGGCATAATCACCATTGTTGTATGCATAATTTGCAAGGCTCGAATACGCATCAATTTCAGCTGTCAGCTGAAGCCAGCCGGTAAATTTCTCCCTGTTCTCTGTCTTCCACTGCTCAAGCTTCCTTATACAATGATAATCCCACAGAAGCAGGCCGTTAAGGGTGAAGCCTGCAATCATGTTCAGGCGTGAATCAAACCTCTGAATAATTTTCCCAAGCTTCCTGACGGATGCGGCGGCAGAAAAATCCTCTCCTGACAATTCATCCTGCATGGCAGAAAGAAAAGGAGATACGAAGCGTTCCTTTCCGAATACAGTCAGAAGACCCGAAAGAGAGGAAAGCCATTCATATTTCCCTGAAACCATCCGGTGTATTGCATTGGTATCCTTCAATCCGGAGGAGACATATCCCAGGTTTACAAGGACGAGCACGACAGCGACACTGTAATGAAGGGCCCCCGCGGCAAGCAACAAAAGAGCAATTATAGTCAGTGCGGGAAGAAGGAATATCAGGATGCTCCTGGCAGGCGTGAAAGCATTCTTTCCTTTCAGCCACATGACCAGGTCCGTAGCATGATCACGGTCAACAGGGACCTTCATCCCTGTTGCCATGAAGTGCTGCCTCAGCGTCCTGTGGTTGGAAAGCTCGCGGATGATCTCCTGGCGCCTGTGAAGCTCCGGCGATAGTGCAAACGGATCCGACAGCCAGCCGGTAAGTGTCTCTTCACCATAAGCTGTGACAGTCCTGTTGAGATACTGAAACAACGAATCCCGGCCGAACAGGTCGATATCGTATGAGAATTCGTGCTGGTTGTTTATAAAGCGGCCGCCGTCCCTGAACTTTGACAGATCTCCGGAGAGAGCATCAGCTTCGTTCTGATTTATAGATGCAAGATTCGATGCAAGCTCCTTATTATAGCTATGCTGTGAATAAGCACTGAGCAGGAACAGGAAAGCCACAATAAAAACAAGCGCTGAAACAAATGCCGGAACTGGTTCATGGTTAGCGGCAAGAAAAACAACCAGCGACAATCCGGCCAGGAAACAAACCAGCCTCAGGACCGAGATGAGCAGCAAAACACTTTCCTCTTTTGCTGCCCTGGTCCTGGATTCCTCCGCCTCACGGAGGTATTGGTCCCTCAGCTCTTCTTTCTTCATTTTTTGAATGTCACTGCCGCTACTTTCATAACACTTGTAATATTGTAATAATCGCTTCCCCTGAGATCAAAATCCCAGGTCCATTCTTCCCTCGAGGATCCGCCGAGTATACCGGTCCTCAGCGTAGGATTGACAATTGTCCTGCCGTCTTTTGTTTTCTGGATCTCCTCGATATCCGTAATCAGGACAGAGCTGTGCTTTTCCAGGAACCTGATATGACTCTCCTGCACCTGTCTCCTGAATGAAAGGAAATCGTTACCGGCGATCCGCGATTTCTTTTTCATGTATTCAAGCGGAAGGTTTTCGAGCTGGGTGAGTATGTTGAGTGAAATAACCAGTCCGGGGTCAAAGTCAGGGTTATAAGAAGGCACGGTTATTTCTGAAATGTTCCTGATTTTTTTCCGGAAGAAACACCTGCCTGTCCTGTCCCAGACCTCCCTTATCAAACCGCCGGTCACATCTTCTTCCCTGATTTCAACATTGCTGAAAGAACCGGCCTGTTCGAACACTTCAGGGGGATGAACAATATCCACAAGAGTGATCTTTCCTGTTTTTTCAAGCATTTCGGCAAGAGGAAGGTCGAGCAGCCAGCCGCTTCCGAGAACCGTTATCCTTTCCGGCTGAAAGAATTCGACCGCCTTAAGTATGTATTCCCTGCATTTGCAAAGATGGTAATCCCATCCTCCTTCCTGGTTAACATGACGGTGTATCAGCCCATTCTGATAATTGTAATATCCCATGCGGTGAAGCATCCTTCGGTATTCGGGGGAATGAGGCATCTCAGTTTTCTTTGCGCATTTGTTCAAGCTCGGATGTGATAAGAGATCTGAATTTAAGGCCAAGCTCCAGCGGATCTGCCGTGCCGAAACCTTCAGGCCTCCGGGGCTCAAGTACTTTAAGCCTGACTCTGTGGGATCCCCTGATGATCCTTCCGTGTTTCGGCAGTATATCTGCAGTCCCTTCAATTACCAGTGGGAGTATGGGGACCGCGGCTGAAATTGCCAGCTGAAAAGCTCCCCTCTTAAAGAATCCCGGATTATTGTCTGCCGACCGGGTCCCTTCCGGGAATATCATGACGGATGTGCCCTCCCTGAGGAATTCTAAAGCCCTGGCCAGCATCCCGGATTTGCTGTCATCATCCAGCCGGTCCACGGTAAGGTAATCAGCCATACGGAGATACCAGCCCAGGACCGGAACGCTGGAATTTTCGATCTTCGATACCCATTTGAATCTTAACCCGAGTGTATTGATGGCAAGTATGTCGATCAATGAAAGATGGTTTGAAATTATTACGTAAGTTACGTTTTTCAAGGCATTTTCTTTTCCATGAATCGTCACTTTTAAACCCGGGATAATTCTGACTAGCAGCATGCTTTGCCATCCGATCAGCGTATGGATCACCATTCTCTTCTTATCGAAAGGCAAAACGACAAGCCATATTAAGAAGTTAACCAGGAAAAAGACAACAAGAAAGGTTATCCCTTCAAACCAGATGAATATCGATCTGAGCAAATCCATTTTCGAATGATATTCCTTCGAGGCCTTTGTGTTTCACCACGAAGGACACAAAGGGTGTGAACACAAGTCTCAAAAAAAACCAAATACATCAATACCATTAAAACCTTCGGCCATTAAAAAACCTGCAATATCCTCAGGCATATGCTTCACTCCGATTAGTTTTTCAAACGCAGGCCAATGGTAGTTTCCGTCATTCAGTACCATGTCGCGGATAATACCTTCCCGCACATGCATCCGGAAATTGATTTCTGTCCCTTTATACCTGATGGAATTGCTGAAGGAATAATCCGGTCCGTAGGCGTAGTTCCATTCCCAGGTCCTGTATTTTTTATCCGCCAGGTCCTTAATTTCAACGGTTTCCCTGGCATCAGGTTCATACTTCTGAATCGCAGGAAAGGTTTGAAGGAAATATTCATTCATCAGGGACCTGAATTCATGAATATCAGTAATTTCAGGTTTCAGAAGCCTGATATTCATTACAGGCGAAGGATTCGAGGCAACAGCCTTTGTCTCATATCCTGCCGGATCTTTCCTGAGGGAATTTCTCAGGATATCGAGTGAGGCATCGTAAAGCAGTGTTCCGTGATGGAGGACACGGTTCCTGTGGATATGCTCGGCGTTGCCTGATATCTTTCTGCCGTTGACCTTGATGTCGCTGCCGTGCATTTCCGGGCTGACACCAATGGATTCCAGAAATCCGAGGACAGGCTTTGTATATTTCGGAAAATCAACCTGCTTCCCCAATTCGCTGTTAAGGATGAAGGTGTAATTCAGGTTGCCTGCATCATGGAAAACAGTGCCTCCTCCCGTAATCCTCCTAAGGACGGGGATCCTGTTTTCAGAAATGAACCCTGTATTGATTTCTTTATGAACGCACTGGTGCTTTCCAGAGATGACTGAAGTTGAGTTGATGCAGAGTATAATGAATTCTTCATTGCTCTTTTTGAGGAAAAACTCGTCGAGGGCAAGATTCAAAGAAGGATCGGATGTTTCAGATGTAATAAGATACATCATTACCTATTTAAATCCAGTTACACATAGTGCACAGAGAAGACACAGAGGGGCACAGAGTTGTCAAACATTGATCTCTGTGGTTCTCCGTGCTTCTCTGCGGTTCTCTGTGTAACCTTTTACATACGAATATAGAGTATAACAGAACGAACCTACCAGAGCTCCGTATATCGATCCGCACAGCACGTCGCCGGGGTAATGCACACCAAGATAAATTCTGGAATAACAAATTGCCAGCGCCCAGCATATTATGAAAACGGTGTACCAGCTTTTCCTTATTACCAGCAGGCTGATGAATGCGACATTAAACGAATTTGTCGCGTGCGATGAGACGAAGCTGTAAAGCCCCCCGCATCTTTCCCTGAAGCTGTAAACAAGTCCCTCCAGGGCAGGTTCATGACAGGGCCTGAGCCTGTGGACCGCATTCTTGATCAGAACCGAACCACGGTCTGCGAGTAGAACCGATAAAATGACAAAAAGAAGGAACAGCCAGAATTTTTTCTTTTCCTTCACCGCAATATAAGTCAGTATTGCCACGTATAGCGGTGCCCATATAAGCTTTCCGCTGAGATAATACATCACCGGATCGAGAAAAGGGGTATGCAGTGAATTAATAAAGACCAGGAGCTGCTGGTCAAACTGTTCGAGTTGTTCAAGCATAAGAGGTCAACGGTTAAGTTCTCTCCAGATCATGTCCTTAAGGGTTGTTATTCCCGTTCCGGTAAGCGAAGATATGAAAACACGCGGGATCTCGGGCAGGTCATTCCGCATCTCATTCATGAGCTCCTCGTCGAGCATGTCTGACTTGGAAATTGCCAGGACCCTTCTTTTGTCGAGCAGCTCGGGATTGTACATTTTAAGCTCGTTTACAAGTATCTCATATTCATGCCTGATATCCTTGCTGTCGGCCGGGATCATGAAAAGAAGCATCGAGTTCCTTTCAATATGCCTGAGGAATCTGATGCCAAGGCCCTTGCCTTCATGGGCGCCTTCTATAATACCCGGGATATCTGCCATTACAAATGATTTGTCGTCGCGGTAGCTAACAATCCCGAGATTGGGAACCAGTGTTGTGAAAGCATAATCGGCAATCTTGGGTTTTGCTGCGGATACAACGGAAAGAAGAGTCGATTTGCCGGCATTTGGAAAGCCGACAAGTCCGACATCTGCCAGGATCTTAAGTTCAAGGATGAATTCGTCTTCCTGACCCTGTTCGCCGGGCTGGGCATACCGAGGCGTACGGTTCGTGGATGACTTGAAATGCACGTTGCCCTGTCCGCCGCGGCCCCCTTTGGCCAGCACCTTTTCTTCTCCGTTGACGGTTATTTCGAAAATCGGAGTGTCATCCGCAGCTCGTTTGGCGATGGTGCCAAGCGGCACTTCAATTGTAATGTCCTTGCCATCAGCGCCGGTTGACTGCTGCCTGCTTCCGGATTCGCCATGACCGGCAAAGATATGCCTGTGGTACTTAAGGTGAAGCAGGGTCCACATCTGGTCGTTTCCCCTCAGGATGATGTGGCCTCCCCTTCCCCCGTCGCCGCCATCGGGCCCGCCCTTGGGCTCGAACTTTTCACGGCGCAGATGAGCCGAGCCGGCGCCGCCGTTTCCGGCACGGCAGTAAATTTTCACATAATCGACGAAGTTGGAGGATGGCATTAAAACTGTTTTCTATAGAACAAATTAAAAACCTTTGTTACTTTTTGCCCCCTGCCCCCCTGAAGGGGGGTTAATCGGGGAACGGATGAAATCAATTCGGTTCAGAATTAGCTCCCCTTCAGGGGAGATGCCGCGAAGCGGCAGAGGGGTTATACAATCTTCTTCACCTTTTCCGAAAGCCTTTCAAAGATCTGGTCGATTGTTCCCATACCGTTTATTGGCTGATAAATGCCTCTCTTGCGGCAATATTCAATGATCGGTTCTGTCTTCTCCTTATACACTGCTATCCTGTTTTCGATAACGGCCGGATCGCTGTCATCAGGTCTTCCTGAGAGCTCGGCTCTTGCGATGAGACGCTTTACCAGCTCATCATGATCGACATCGAGCACAAGCATGCTGTCGATCTTCATTCCCCGTTCCTCGAGCATTTTTTCGAGTGAAGCTGTCTGGGCCACCGTGCGCGGGAATCCGTCAAAGAGGAAGCCTGCGTTTCCCTTGCTTGAATCGATCTTCTTTGCAATCATCTCGATAACAACTTCATCCGGGACAAGCTCGCCTTTGGACATAATGCTGCTCATTTTTTTGCCAAGGTCAGACCCTGCAGCTATCTCAGCCCTGAGCATATCGCCTGTGGAAAGATGAAGCAGGTTGAATTTTTCAGCCAGTCTTACCGACTGTGTACCTTTGCCTGAGCCCGGAGGCCCAAAAATCAAAAAGTTAACCATAGAAAATTTGAGTTTTAAAATTTATTTAACCAGTGTATAGACTGCAGGATTATTCCGGCCATACCCGTTATAATCGAGTCCGTAGCCAACCACGAAATCATTGGGTATCTCCATGCCGATATAATCGAGGTTTATTTTCCTGTTGCAGGCATCCGGCTTGAAAAACATTGTGGCTATTCTCACCTCCTTTGCCTTGCGTATTGTAAGCTCTCCGATGATCCTTTCAATGGTGTGACCTGTATCTACAATGTCTTCAATTACGACAACCGTTTTGTTTCTTATCTCTTCATTCCAGCCGATGAGCTCCTTTATTGTTCCTGAGGAGCTTGTCCCCTGGTACGAAGCAAGCTTCACGAAAGAGATCCTGGCATCAATTTCAATCCTGCGGAAAAGATCGGCTGCAAAGAGGAATGCCCCATTAAGTATTCCCAGAAAAACGACGTCCTTGCCTGCCAGATCGGTGTTTATCTGTTTTGCAATCTCTGCAACTCTTGTCTGAATTTGCTCCTCAGTTATGAATTCCCTGAAAGTTTTGTCGAGTATTTTAATTTCTTTCATCCGCAGCAATTAAGCGAGTGCGAAAATATGAAAATATTAGCTTATTTTTGTATTTCTCAAGAGGTTAAATTAAAAAATACCCGATGGAACCACTAGTAAGTATCATTATGGGAAGCACTTCCGATCTTCCTGTTATGGAGAAGGCTGCGGAGATACTTAACAGCTTCAGCATTCCATTTGAGATGAATGCACTTTCGGCTCACAGGACACCTGAGGAGGTTGAGAAATTTGCAAAGAATGCAGAATCAAGAGGAATAAAAGTCATAATAGCTGCTGCCGGCATGGCTGCCCATCTGCCGGGTGTTATTGCAGCCATGACTCCTGTGCCAGTGATCGGTGTGCCGATCAAGGCGTCGCTCGAAGGTCTTGACTCGATATTTTCAATTCTCCAGATGCCACCGGGAATACCCGTCGCAACGGTTGGTGTCAATGCTTCGCAGAATGCGGGAATTCTTGCGGCCCAGATCATCGCCGCAGGCGATAAGAGGGTTATGGATGAAGTGAAGAAGTACAAGGAATCGCTCAAGAAGAAGATAGTGCAGGCCAATGAAGAGCTGAAGGGAGTGAAGTATCCGTATAAGACCAATTGAAAGCGCAAGCTCAGGGCTCAGGGCTGAGAGCTCAGGGCTGAGGGCTCAGAGCGAAGATCACAGAACTCAAGGCCAAGTATAAAAAGCTGAGGCCTCTCAGGGTTTTAGGGCCTAGTGCTTAATTCATATTAGTGATTTTCTGAAATTTGTAATCTGCTTACTTAATATTAAGAGCCTTGTTCTCAGAAGGGTTTTCTCATTAGTTGAGATTATTTTTCTTCTTTCATACATAAAGAGAATATTTGCGCATTCAAAAACCGAGCGTCTGGAAATATTAAAAAAACTTGCGAAATCTTTATCTGAGAATGAACCTGAACCCTCTGCGATATTATTAGAAATACTCATTCCTGCCCCACGCAATTGTTCAGCGAACTTAAAAAATTTCTTTTCATCAGCTTTCTCAGCATAATCCAGTAATACGTCTGTAATTTCAATTGATTCTTTCCAGATTTCCAATTTTTCAAATCTAAAATCATCCATAATATTCATATTAATTTTATTACTCATTTGGTTTTTCTCAGAGCCCTGAGCTTATTTCTAATCTAATGCTTCAATCTGGTTTTTCTCTGAGCCCTGAGCTCTGGTCCCTGAGCCATTCTATCTAGAAATTCACCCTCAACTGCACCCTCAAATCCTGTTCGTTCTTCTTATCCTGTACCGATGTAAGCCCGTATTTGATCCTGACCTCCGCATAGTTACCTGTTTTGTACTTCAGCATCATATAGATCCTTGTTCCATTGCCCGACAGTGCCGGTATGTTGAAGCCGTAGAGCAGGTCATTCTCGTAAGCATAGAGCCTTGCGTCCCAGGAATCTGTCCTGAACATGCAGTACCTGGCCCAGAGTGACAGCGGCAATTTCCTGAAAGTGTATGAGAAATCCTGCAGCATCAGCGCTCCGGTGAATCCTTCATGTCTTACCTTTTTATAATCGATCCGCGAGGTGAAAGCCAGGTTATCCGCAAGCGAATATTTAACCGAAGCCCTGAAATAATCGGTTTTCATCTCCTCCAGTGAAGGAATTCCTGTGGTTTCCTGGTCATCATTCATCGAAAACCTGAAGTTATAAAGCCCTTCGATCCCTAAATATTCAGAAGGCGTCCAGATTACCCTGAGTTCCTCCCTCATTGCACGCGAAGGCGAGCTGCTCCTGAATTTCAGCCAGGGGTAATTCTTCACTTCGCTGCCGCCGCAGATAAAAAGATGCTTTGCTGCTTCGAACCTGAAATTTGCGCTGATGGTGTTGTCGTTGCCCGGGCTTCCCCCGGGTCCTTTCCCGTGAAAGCTGAAGTATCCCTGTCCGTAGTTCCTTACAAGACCGTTTACGATAAGCCTGTCCGAAAGCCTTATGGATAATCCCTGCACAAAAGCCTTGTTATGGGAGTTATCGGCTGTAACTTCACCAAAGAGCAGAATCCTCTTAAGAAGAGCATTATAGTAAAATGAAAGAAGCCGGGTGCGGTCTCCTGCGAAAGCGAAATTTTTCTCAGGGTCAGCATTATCAGGTTGTAAAGGAATCGAAAGCCTGTCAGCAGTCCCAAGCAGCCCTGCCCTGAAGTTTTTGAAATTGTATGAAATATTTATGCCTGATGACTTGTCTCTCAGCACATCCTTTTTAAGCAACGATCCTGGGGTGTTGTGAAGTCCCGGGGTATAAAGGCTCTTTATGGTTTCGCTTTCAGGGTCATAGCTGGCATCAATTTCATTTATAGAGTAGTACATATCCATGGTGAAGTCACCCAGGCCAAGTTCCACTGATGCTCCCCTGAAGAAATTGTTTTCATCCGAGGAAGTATATGGTTTTATTTCCGTCCTGGCCGACATGAACGATGGCGCAGTCAGCGAGAGGAACGCAGCTGATCCGGTATTTACCGAAGTGCCCTGGCCAAACCTTCCCGAGAAATCGCCGATTAGGATTTTTTTAATGAAGCCATTCCCTTTCCAGGAGAGATATCCTGAGAGGAAATCAGGAACGGGAGGCTTGCCTGGAAAAAGCCTTTCACCCGGATCTTTCTCAGCCGTAAAGCCACCTGAGAAACCTGAAACGAAAAACCTGTACCGTGACATCAATTTTATCGGGGATCCGATTTCCGAGGTGTCGCGCAGCGAAGATTTATATATCGCACTTGCAAGGATGGTATTATTGAGTGAAGTTTTTATTGCAGGCTGAACAGAGGCTGTCTGGAGTGAAATGAAAGGGACCATCATTTCGGCGGTGCTCCTGTCGAATCCGGGGATATTGGCGAGTTCATAAACGGAGAAAATCCTGCCTGTCGAATGTGAATAATCGGCGAGTGCTTTCACCTGGAAATCCGTAAGGAAGAACAGTCTCGAGAGTTCATCCGCTGAAGCTGAGTTTATGTTTACGGGATCGTCAGCAAGGTCGGAGAGCTTTTCAGTGTAGACCTGAACGGCTTCGGGATCGGAGTCATCTGCTGCAAGCTGCTCTGCAATGGATGAGATAATATCTGTTGAGTTTCTGTCCTGTCCCCAGGCTGATATAGAAAATAATAAAAGGAATGAGTAAATGATAACTTTTAACGCAAAGAACGCAAAGGAAGACGCAGAGGGCGCGGAAGATATTCTATAGAACTTTTGCGTTCTCTGCGTCTTCATCTTTGTGCTCTTTGCGTTAAATTTTTTTTCTTATCAATTTCAAATATAAACGAAGCCGTTGATGTAATTCCCAGCCTGTCGTGAGTTGCAAAAGCAAGGTCGAGCTGCACGAAACCAAGGTCATAGCCGAGCCCCATGCTGAATGAAGAGTTTTCGGAGCTGAACCCTCCTCTTAAAAACAGGTGTCTTATTGCTTCAAAATCGAATCCGGCTCTGACAACAAGAGCTTTCCTGTAAGAAACATCATTCATTTCAGCCTCAAAACCTGCAAACAATGACGGACTAAGACTTATCCCCGCTCCTGCCCTTATGATGGTTGGTAATTTTATGTCATGCAGCCTGTCAGGTAAAGGATTGAAGACGTGGACGCCTAAGCTTACATTCTCATTCACGGAAAAAAGCAATCCTGTTTCAAAAGTAATTGCCTGGTGATCGGAGTACTCACCCGTGGTTTTTTCCGAGAAGTAGTCGACCTGAGCGCCTGCAGAGATTTTCCGGGAAAGTTGCAGCCCGCATGCAATTCCTGCTGATTGTCTTCTGAAATCAGGATAACCGAAATAGCTGTAAACTCCACCTATTGATGCATTACCTGCAGGGACCCTGAGGGCTGCGTACCTGGTGCCGAGTTCCTTTATTCCGAACCTGTTTTCGTAGCTGAAACCTGCAGAAAGGCTGCTCCCGGCAAGAAGGGCCTGGTTGTGGAAAGATGACCAGAAAGAATTTCCTGTGAGACAAACGTAGCTCATCCCTGCTTCACGTGCACCAGCCGGGGGTTTCCATGGGTCGCCTCCGGATGCATTTAAGCAGGAAAGAACGATGATCAATGAAACAGATATGCGTTGCAGCGAGGCCAACTGTTTCAGGGTAAAAGACTAAGTTAGGAAAAGAAGTAATATGAGTCAAGAAAAAGGTGAAATTGTTGATGCAAGGAATGTTGCTGGTTGCTGGGTACTGGGTACTGGTTAGATCTGGAAGGAAAGGTCTTGCTGTTTGTTCCTGAAAAATGACTGACCGGTCAGTCAGTGATGAAATAATTTCATCAGCTCGTGAATCTGCGGGCTTTCGGAGCGCTAAAAATCTCACTGACTGACCGGTCAGTCAGTAATGATTTCTCCTTCTGATATACGAGGCTTATTATGGTTGAATATCCTTTTTATGAATATTTGATGCAGTTACTATCCTCGTCCCTGGCTGAAATCCAACCAGCAACCAGCACCCAGTACCCAGTACCCAGTTCAGCTCAGCTTCACCGGCGTCTTTATATCCTTGATATTCAACTGCAGGTTCCTGTTCCCCCTGAACTCATTCATCTCGACTGAGTAACAGATGTCAAATGGATTGCCACCCTTTATATATTCAAAATGATTAGCCTGCGAAAATGCTATTGCAGGAAGAACTTTCTGGGAGTGCTCCTGGCACAGGCTGAGCTTCAGATGCTCGCCGCTCGAACCAACCATCCTGCCTGTGCCTGTATCACAGACATTCCTCGAGACAAAAACAGGTGACATATTATCCGGGCCGAAAGGCTGAAACTGGTTCATGATCGCGAAAAAATCCTCATTTATCTCAGAAAATGAAAGCTCCGTATCGATAAAGATCCTGGGAACAAGCTGTTCTTCCTTGATTGTTTTGTGCACATACCTCTCAAACCTGTCGATGAAAGGCCCGATGTTCTCCTTCTTGAGCGTAAGCCCGGCTGCAAACATGTGTCCTCCAAAACTTTCGAGCAGGTCGCTGCACGCTTCAATTGCCTGGTAAAGATCGTACCCCTGCACTGATCTTGCAGAACCTGTTGCAAACCCGTTCGACTCTGTTAAAATTATTGTCGGACGGTAATATGTTTCTATAAGCCTTGAAGCAACTATTCCTATGACTCCCTTTTTCCATGTGGGATTGAAAAGCACGGTTGTCCTGGAATTCGTGTTTCTCTGGTCATCGGAGATCATTCGCATCGCTTCAGTCGTAATTGTCCGGTCAACATTGCGCCTTTCATTGTTATAGCTGCTGATCTCCTTCGATATTGCCGTGGCAAGCTGGTTGTCTTTGCTGATAAGCAGCTCAACGGCCTTGCTCCCCGTCTCCATCCTTCCGGCAGCATTTATCCTTGGACCGAGCTTGAACACTATGTCTTCAATGGTCAGGGATTTGTTCACGTCAGATTCACGGATCAGCTCCTGGAGTCCGATCCGGGGCGATTCATTGAGCTTGTTCAGCCCGAAATATGCGAGTATCCTGTTTTCACCCGTTATCGGAACTATGTCAGACGCAATACTGACTGCAACGAGATCGAGATAATGGGCGATCTTTTCAAACGGAATCCCGTGGATCTTCGAATAGGCATGGATAAGCTTGAATCCGACGCCGCAGCCCGAAAGTTCCTTATACGGATATGAACAGTCCGGTTGCTTGGGATCAAGGACCGCGAGAGCTTTGGGTATCTCTTCGCCGGGATAATGGTGATCGCAGATTATCACGTCAAGCCCTTTCGACCTGGCATATATAACCTTCTCGACCGCCTTGATGCCGCAGTCGAGAGTTATAACGATCTTGCAATTATTCTTCCAGGCATACTCGAGCCCTTCAAAAGAGACCCCGTAACCTTCCTTATACCTGTCCGGTATGTAATAATCCACATTCGAGTACTGCTCTTTCAGGAATGAATACATCAGCGCAACAGCCGTTGTGCCGTCAACATCATAATCACCGTAAACAAGGATTTTTTCATTCTTTTTGATAGCTGTCGAGATCCGGTCCACGGCGATATTCATGTCCTTCATCATAAAAGGATCATGAAGGTATTCGAGGCTTGGACGGAAAAATGCTCCTGCTTCCTCCTTTGTCGTTATATTACGCTGCACCATGAGGTTGGCCAGCGACTCTGATACATTCAGCGCAGATGCAAGCTGCTTCACAACTGCAGCTTCCCCCTTATCCTTAACAACCCACCTTTTATCCATCCCCAAAATTTTTTAAATCCAATCCAGGTCGAAAATATTTTTCAGGTTCTTTCTGACCTTTTCCTTTGCGGCCGTAAAATCCTGTTTTGATCCGAGCTCCCTTTCGAGCGAAGTCACTCCTTTATCCCTGAATCCGCAGGGATTTATGCTGTCGAAATAACTCAGGTCGGTGTTTACGTTGAATGCGAACCCGTGCATGGTAACATACCTGCTGGCCTTCACTCCTATAGCACAAATCTTCCTCGCTTTTCCTGCCGTCCCGGGTTCAAGCCAGGCACCGGTGCTTCCCGGCAGTCTTGAAGCTTCAATTCCGTACTCCCCAACAGTGCGTATTATCGCTTCTTCAAGCCTGTGAATGTATTCTTTCAGTGAGATACCGATTACTTCAATGTCAAAAATAGGATAGCCAACTATCTGGCCGGGACCGTGATAGGTAATATCTCCCCCCCTGTCGATATGATAGAATGAAGCATCTTTTCTTTTCAGCTGAACGGAATCTATAAGGAGATTATTTACTGAGCCGCTTCTTCCAAGTGTATAAACGTGTGGATGCTCGACAAAAATCATCATCCCGGGAACACTGCGTGGCACTTCGCGGGTTTTTTCCTCAACAATCTTATTGAAGACAGAAGCCTGATAATCCCAGGTCTCTTTATAGTCTTTTAAACCAAGATCCTTATATTCAACCTTATAGCTCAATTACACGGCCAGATTAGCTTCGCTAATATACTTATTATTTCCGTGCACCCACATGTTTTTCTGCGTGAAAAGAGGAACGTACGAGAGGACTGCTTTCTACGAAGGCAAAACCTGCTTCCAGGGCTATTTTCCTGTATTCATCGAACTTCCCGGGTGTTATGTAATCAACTGTCTCCATGTGGTTTAATCCCGGCTGGAGATATTGTCCGATCGTAAGAACAGAGCACCCTGTGGATCGTATGTCGGCTATCGACTGAAGAATTTCTTCCGCGGTTTCGCCTAGTCCGAGCATGAAGCCTGATTTTGCAGGTTTTCCCTGCCCAGCAATGTATTTCAGCACTGCCAGGCTGCGGTCGTATTTTGCTTTTGTGCGGATAAGAGGCGTGAGCCGTCTGACGGTCTCAACATTATGCGATATGACTTCAGGCGAAGCATCGATTATCTTTTTTAAGTTTTCAGGTTTTCCGTCAAAATCAGGTATCAGCGTTTCCATTGTGACACCCGGATTAATTTCCTTAATTTTATTTATAGTATCCGCCCAGAATGACGCACCACCGTCGGGAAGATCATCACGGTCAACAGAGGTTATGACACAATGTTTCAGCCCCATTCTTTTTATTGAAAGAGCCAGTTTTGCAGGTTCTCCGGGATCAGGAGGCAAAGGCCTTCCTGTCTTTGTCCCGCAGAATTTGCATGCGCGTGTGCATATGTCGCCCAGTATCATGAAGGTGGCAGTGCCGGCATTCCAGCATTCACCAATGTTCGGGCAGTTCCCGCTTGTACAGATTGTGTGAAGACCGTGCTCTGCAACGGAATGCTTCACCATCGTATAATTTTCACCACTTGCCCTCTGCATTTTAAACCATGAAGGCAACCTCCTGCGATTCTGCATAAATTTCATTAAAAAGGCAAAGATACTGAAATTATAAGCCCGGAATAAACAAGTAATTAGCTGCTCATGAATTGAACAATGAATAGCATTTATGGTTACGCTTCGACTAACAGCACTGAAGAAGCAATCAGGTATTTCAGGCAGGCAATTGACAGGCATGATCCGTACGTAGTATGCGGAGCAATTCCTTAATATCCATGAGATCAATGAATGGGTGAATTCTAATGGGTTATCTGTGGTCAACTTCTACGACAATATAGGTAGGATATTTTGTAAATAAAATCGCGATTTCACACAGGGTATTTAACGGAATGATAGACAAACATCCACGACTGATAGTCAAGGGTGCCGATGTTGCCGATGTTGCCGATGTTATCCTGTCGGTCATCTGCAGAGGACACTCAATACTCAATTCTTTGGGTCTTGGTGTGTCCTTTGTGTTTTTATGGTCAAACTTTTTCTATATTTGTTTGAAGCTAACTCATGCATTTAACTTAACATCATACCTATGGCTAACAATGAATTGAAGGTGAGCAAAAATTTCCGCACTGTTATCGGCGATTACCCGAAAGTGGGCATACGTCCTGTTATCGACGGCAGGATGAGGGGAGTAAGGGAATCTCTTGAAGATCAGACCATGAACATGGCAAAGTCTGCAGCAAGGCTGATTTCCTCAAACCTGAAATATCCCAACGGCTTAGCAGTTGAATGTGTCATTGCCGATGTATGCATCGGGGGAGTTGCAGAGGCAGCCCTGTGCGCTGAAAAGTTCAGGAAAAATGATGTGGGCGTGAGTCTTACAGTCACTCCGTGTTGGTGCTATGGAAGTGAAACGATCGACATGGATCCTTCAATTCCGAAAGGCATATGGGGTTTCAACGGAACAGAACGCCCGGGAGCAGTATACCTTGCTGCTGCATTGGCCGGCCATACCATGAAAGGGCTCCCTGCATTCGGGATCTATGGTCATGATGTACGTGATTCAACAGACACTTCGATTCCTGAAGATGTTTCCGAAAAGCTTCTCCGCTTTGTTAAAGCAGGACTTGCTGTTTCGTATATGAAAGGGAAATCATATCTCTCGATGGGTTCTGTTTCAATGGGCATTGCCGGATCCATCGTAAGGGAGGATTTCTTCCAGGAATACCTTGGAATGCGGAATGAATATATAGACATGAGCGAGTTTACGCGCAGGCTCAATGAAGAAATATTTGATAAGGAGGAATTTAAAAAAGCGCTCGCCTGGACGAAGGCAAACTGCAAGGAAGGTAAGGATAATAATGCATCTCAGAAATCACGGCAACAGAAAGACTCTGAATGGGAAGTTGTGGTGAAAATGGCCCTTATCGCCCTGGATCTGATGGTAGGCAATCCAAAGCTGAAAGAGCTCGGGTTCGGAGAGGAAGCAAACGGCCATAACGCTGTGCTGGCAGGTTTCCAGGGACAGAGGCAATGGACCGATCACATGCCAAACGGGGACTTCATGGAAGCCATACTGTGCTCATCATTCGACTGGAATGGCATCAGGCCGCCTTATCTTGTTGCAACAGAAAATGATGCGATGAATGGCGTTCCCATGCTGTTCGGGTACCTGCTCACCAATACGGCCCAGATGTTTTCTGATATCAGAACTTACTGGAGTCCCCAGGCAATAAGCAGGGTAACAAAAATGAAGCCTGAAGGACTTGCTCAAAACGGAGTGATACACCTGATCAATTCGGGCGCATCAGCCCTCGATTTCTCCGGAAGGCAGCAAAAAGACGGCAAACCATGTATTAAACCTTTCTGGGATATAAGCCCGGATGATGCCGCAGCCTGCCTGGACGCAACACAGTGGTGCCCCGCAAATACTGGTTACTTCAGGGGAGGAGGATTCTCATCGCAGTTCGATACCAAAGGTACTATGCCTATCACAATTTCGAGGACAAATCTTGTGAAAGGACTTGGCCCTGTTCTTCAGATAGCAGAAGGATGGACCGTGGAATTACCGGAAAAGATGCATAATATTCTTGCCGACAGGACAGACCCCACATGGCCTACAACATGGTTCGCACCGAGACTTACCGGCAAAGGCCCCTTCACTGACGTTTATTCGGTAATGGCAAACTGGGGGGCAAACCACGCATCATCAAGCTTCGGACATATAGGAGCCGACCTGATAACACTCGCTTCAATCCTGAGAATACCTGTCTGCATGCATAATGTGGAGGAGGAAAAAATATTCCGTCCGAGCTCCTGGAGCGCTTTCGGGATGGATAAGGAGGGATCTGATTACAGGGCATGTGCGGCGTACGGGGCTTTGTATAAATAATCATTAACGATCATAACCCCTTTCCCTTCGGGATTTCCCCTTGTGAGGGGGAATAAATTGTGGAATGAAAAAGATAATTGTGCCTTTGCGCCTTTGCGTCTTTGCGTGAAACATAAATGATAAATTTATATGGACAATATTCAGCAATTCGACAAACTTGAACTGGATCAGTCGGGGATCAAACATCTGAATTCAATAAGGAAATGGACCATGTTCTTCTCAGTGCTCGCGTTCATTTTCCTTGGTATGATGATCATATTCTCGTTTACTGCCGGCGCTTTCCTGTCAATCTTGAATCCGAATCCGGATCAGACTGTACCAAAGTGGATCATATTTGCGCTGATATTCGCATTCATAATAATCTATTTTTTCCCTGCATTTTTCCTGCTCAGGTTTTCCACCCATGCAAGAACGGCCGTAAAAAACGTGAGCAGCGATGAACTCACAAGGGCCCTCAGGTACCTGCGATCTTTTTATTCATACCTCGGAGTGCTCGTGATTGTCATGCTCTGCTTTTATGTACTCGTAATTGTCATAGCAGGCTCCTCCATAGCTTTGCTTAACAATATCTGACAATGGCAAGGAATACGGCAATTGTTTTCGATTGCGGGGCAACCAATGTCAGGGCAGTTGCTATCGATGGTAAGGGAAAAATTATTGCAGCCTGCTCAATCCCGAACAACACCCGTCCCGATCCTTTCTATCCCTCATTCAGGATATGGGATGCAGAAGAAATCTGGTCAAAGCTTTGTTCTGCTTCACGTGAAATAACCGGAAGCATAGACCCGGGATCAATAGCCGGAGTAACAGTGACTACATTCGGGGTTGACGGGACATTCTTCAGTGACGAGGGGAAAATGCTTTACCCCGTGATTTCATGGCAGTGTGAAAGAACAGCTCCTGTTATGGCAAACATCGGAAAGTACGTCCCTCTTGTGGAGCTCTACGGTGAAAGTGGCGTGCTGCCGTTCAACTTCAACACAATTAACAAAATCATATGGTTTCGTGAAAACAGGCCTGAGATAATCGAAAGAAGCAAGATGTTCCTGTTCCTGTCATCAATCTTCACTTTTTTTCTTACCGGTGAAATGGTGAATGATAGAACAATGGCAGGGACATCGATGCTGACCAGCCTGGCTTCACGAAGGTTTTCTGATAAATTGCTCAGGGCTGCCGGGATGCCTGCAGGGAAGTTTGGCAAAACTGTTGAAGCAGGAACAATTGTCGGTAAAATCAACCAAAAAGCTGCGGAGGTTACCGGGTTGCCTGCCGGGATACCGGTTGTCTCGACAGGACATGACACACAGTTTGCTATTTTCGGATCCGGCGCAGGCATCAATGAACCGGTTCTGAGCAGCGGCACCTGGGAGATCCTGATGGTAAGAGCCATGAAATTCAGCTCCGGCAAGACTGAGCTGGATGCGGGGATCACAACCGAACTGGATCCGGAGCCAGGCCTGTATAATATAGGTAATCAATGGCTTGCTTCGGGCGTGCTCGAATGGTGCAGGAAAAACCTTTATGCCGATATAAAGGAAAATGTATATGAAATAATGGTATCAGGTGCTGAAAAAGTACTGCCCGGATCAAACGGGGTTAAAGTTGTGCCGCGTTTTTATGAAGAATTTTCAGGCAAAGCAGGAGGTCAGATACTTGGCCTGACAATGGACACTACAAGGGATGAGATTTACAGGGCAGCACTGGAAGCAATGTGCGGTAAGCTGGCAGAGGGGAAAAATGCGCTTGAGAATGCAGGCGGGTTCAGGGCTGAAAGCATTCTTTGCGTCGGAGGCGGTTCCAAGAACAGGCTTTGGAACAGGATGAGGGCAGAGTATACCGGAGTCCCTGTCAAAATCATCGATCAGAAGGAAACTACCGTACTCGGGGCATCGTTGTTTGTCCAGGCTGCTGCTGGGAATGCCGCATCAGCAGAGGATGCGAGAAAGAAAATCGAGTATAGGACGGAGATTATACAACCATAGTAAACCCCTCTCCCGCTAACCCGGGATCTCCCCTGAAGGGGAGCTAATTCAGGAACTAAGTAGTTTTATTCACTCCCGAATTACCCCCCTTCAGGAGGGCAGGGGGTAAAATCACCGATCATGGAAACAATCTATTTAAACGGCAGATTCATCTCAAAGGAAGAAGCAAAGATCAGTCCCGATGACAGGGGATTTCTTTTTGCTGACGGAATTTATGAAGTTGTCCGCTGGTACACAAGGAGCTTCTTCGATATGCCCGGCCATGTGACCAGGCTGAAACGAAGCCTCGAAGCCGTCAGGATTGACTGGCCTGAGGCAGATGATTTTCCATCAATAGCCGGCAAACTGATCAGTCTCAATGGGCTTGAGAACAGTCCTGCCATGGTCTACCTCCAGGTAACCCGCGGAGCCGCCCGCCGGTCCCATAACTTTCCTGCTGTGCCGGTTGCTCCTACCGTTTACTCTTATGCATGGGGATTCGTTCCGGATAAAGGCGCTGCCCTGAAAGGCATCAGTATAATTCTAAAGGAGGATATCAGATGGAGCCGCTGCGATATAAAATCAACAGCTCTTCTTCCGAACATTCTTTCATTCGAGGATGCATTTTCGGCGGGATACGGTGAATGCGCATTTGTCCGCAATGGATACATTACCGAATGTTCACATTCCAACATCTTTTTTGTTAAGGATAAGATTCTCTACACTCATCCTGAATCAAATTTCATCCTGTCGGGTATTTCAAGAAAAAACGTAATAAAAACAGCACGCGAAAACGAAATTCCTGTCAGGGAAGAACCCTGGCCTGCAGACCAGGTCGGAATTGCAGATGAAGCCTTCATTTCAAACACCTCGGCTGAGATCACACCTGTAATTGAGATCGATGGAATAAAGACAGGTTCGGGTCAGCCGGGAAAAATAACAAAACTGCTGATGGAGAAATTTCATGAATAACGACCCCTTTGTGTCCCTTAGTGTTTCGTAGGCACAAAGGTCACAAAGGGATTTACGGCAGTGCTGAAATTTCCTATCTTTGCACAAATTTTTTCGTACATGAACAACATGAATCTGAGTGAACAGGAGATGATCCGCAGGGATTCTCTTAACGAGCTCCGTAAACTGGGAATAAACCCTTATCCTGCAGCGGAATATGTTACAAATGCCTTCGCAAAAGACATTCTGGAAAATTATTCACCGGAAAAGAACAACTACGGTTCCGTGAGCATTGCCGGCAGGGTAATGGGAAAGCGTATAATGGGGAATGCTTCTTTTGCCGAGCTGATGGATTCCACCGGCAGGATACAGATCTACATCAGGCGTGATGACATATGCCCGGGAGAAGATAAGACACTGTACAATACTGTTTTCAAGCGACTGCTCGATATAGGCGACATCGTCGGGGTTAAAGGTTTTGTTTTTGTTACCCAGATGGGGGAGATCACAGTTCATGTAAAGGAATTCACCATTCTGAGCAAATCGCTCAGGCCACTGCCTGTCGTGAAGGAAAAAGACGGCGTGCAGTTCGATGCCGTAACGGATCCTGAATTGCGTTACCGCCAGAGGTATGTCGATCTGATCATCAATCCCCAGGTCAGGGATGTCTTCAGGAAAAGGACACAGATCATCCACTCGATGAGGGAACTGTTCAATTCAAGGGGCTACCTCGAAGTGGAGACACCCATTCTTCAGCCCATACCCGGCGGCGCAACAGCAAGACCTTTCATCACGCATCATAATGCCCTTGATATCCCTCTTTACCTCCGTATTGCCAACGAGCTTTACCTCAAGAGGCTTATTGTGGGCGGATACGAAGGTGTTTACGAGTTTGCAAAGGATTTCCGCAACGAAGGGATGGACAGGACCCATAATCCTGAATTCACTGTGATGGAGATCTATATCGCCTACAAGGATTACAACTGGATGATGACCTTTACAGAGGAGATCATTAAAAAGGCCGCGCTCGACCTTTACGGAAAAACTGAGGTAACCTACGGGGAAAACACCATTAACCTCGAGCCTCCTTACAGGAGGATAACAATGCTCGATTCCATAAAGGAAAACACCGGGATTGACATCACCGGGATGAGCGAGGAAGATCTTATCAGGGTTTGCGATCAGCTGCAGGTTCCGCATGACAGGACAATGGGCAAAGGCAAGCTCATTGATGCGATCTTCAGCGAGAAATGCGAGCACAGCCTGGTACAGCCTACATTCATAATAGACTATCCGACTGAAACATCACCGCTTACAAAAATGCACAGGAGCAAGCCGGGCCTGACTGAAAGATTCGAGCTCTTCATCAATACGAAAGAAATTGCTAATGCATATTCAGAGCTCAATGATCCGGTAGACCAGGTAGAAAGGTTCCAGGAACAGCTGAGGCTTTCCGAGAAAGGCGATGATGAAGCGATGTTTATCGACCAGGATTTTGTGAGGGCGCTCGAGTATGGCATGCCACCCACATCAGGAATGGGAATGGGCATTGACAGGCTCACTATGCTGCTCACTAACCAGCCATCGATACAGGACGTTCTCCTGTTTCCACAGATGAAACCCGAGATCCAGAAGCCAAAGCAGGAAAGCCCGGCAGAAGAATATATCGCACTCGGCATTCCCCAGGAATGGATTGAGCCAATCAGGAAACTGGGATACACCACTGTTTCAAAGCTGCGGGAAGTAGAAAAAGCAGGCAAGCTGGCAAATGATCTCAACGGGTACAATAAGAAGAACAAGCTTGGGCTTCCGGGCCTGAGCCCTGAAACAGTGCAGGGCTGGTTGAAATAATTAAAATATCTGTAACATTGATATTTTTATGTCGTCTTTATATCATAAATTTACTATGATATACGATCTGACATGAACAGGAAATTACCTCCCCTGACCTGCTTTTTTATTCTCTGTACATGCATATTGAGCAGTCAGCAGCCGGACTCCCTCTCCGGACCTGAAGGAAAAATCTTCGGATTGTTCACAAATGACGAGCCCATTGAAATAACCCTGAAGTTTGATATGGCTACCTACTTCAGGAAAAAACCAAAAGAAGATTACCTGAAGGCCGGAATGATCTTTCATACAGGCAAGAATGATTCCATTTCACATGAGATAAAATTAAGGACCAGGGGTGAGTTCAGGAACAGGGAATGCACATTCGCACCCATCGAGCTCAATCTCAAAAAGGTCGATTTCGGCTATTCAGACCTCGACAGCATCGGCAAGATCAAGCTTGTGACACAGTGCAATTATGGTTCGGATAATTCAGACAACCTGCTCGAGGAATACCTCGTTTACAAACTATTCAATGCTCTTACGGATACCAGCTTCAGGGTCAGGCTGATAAGACTGACTTTTGTTGATACGGGGAAGGAACCTGATGAAAGGAACGAGGGTAAGGAGAAACGGGTCAGAAAGCCGATAACGCAATGGGCATTTTTAATCGAACCAAACGAAATACTTGCAAAGCGCCTTAACGCCGTTCAGCTCAAAACAAACTCTGTAACACAGAAGAACATATACCCTGTCGTTATGGATCGCCTGGCAATGTTCAATTATATGGTTGGTAATTACGACTGGTCGATTCCGGGACAGCATAATGTAAAAATTTTCAAGCCTCTTGCACCGGCAATGAGCCCTTATGTGGTTGCCATTCCATATGATTTTGACTGGACGGGAGTAGTTAACCCTCCTTATGCGCTGCCTGCAGAGGAAACCGGTTTAAATTCAGTCCGCGAACGCCTGTTCACCGGCATATGCAGGCCTGTGCCGGTCTTCATGAAACAGCTCGATCTCCTTGCTTCCAAAAAAGATGAATTCTTCGAAATTATCAATAACTTCGAATATCTTAAGAAGAAACAAAAAAGCGAAATAACAACTTACCTGGATACTTTCTATGCAGAGATGAGCGGCAACAGATCCAGGATAATAAGCATCCTTACCAACAGCTGTAAAAAATTATAACCCAAACCGACTTCCATATGTACGAAAAAATGTTCGATCTGTCGAATCCTCAATTCCGGGATACGATGATCATGTTTGTTTTCAACCTTTTCTTTCAGTATATTCTTATACGCACAATCTATTACAGGTACAGCAGGAAAGAGACTTATCTCTTTGCATTTTTCCTGATTGCAGTTATCGTTTTCCTTGTGGGAAGAGTGCTGAATGCAGTTCAGATCCAGACCGAACTGGCTGTCGGCCTTGTCGCATTGTTCACAATTCTTAGGTTCAGGACCAGGTCGATCACAATGAAAGACATGTCGTACATGTTCGCAGTCATCGGCATTTCGGTTATCAATGCCCTTCAGCTTGTTGCTTTTCCGATGATCGGCCGTGTGATTGTCAACCTGATCATTATTGTCTCAGCCTGGATGCTTGAAGAATTCATCGTACGCCACAGGTGCAAATCCCACATCATAATCTATGAAAATATCGATCTACTGAAGCCTGACAGGCACAAAGAGCTTCTCG
The DNA here is from genome assembly GCA_035299385.1 of Bacteroidales bacterium. Taxonomy (GTDB): domain Bacteria; phylum Bacteroidota; class Bacteroidia; order Bacteroidales; family VadinHA17; genus LD21. The sequence continues at coordinate 24,826 of DATGWQ010000220.1, forward strand.
ATGACCTTTCGCTGCTCACCGGTAAAAAAGTCTGCAGGGTGAATGTGTCCGAGGTAGATTACAAGAAAAAAACTGCCGAGATAGAAATATTTTACCGCGACTGACTATTTCGAAGAATCATCATCTGAAATTACTGATACAAACTGGAGCGGTTTCCTGAACCAGGATGTCCTGTATGCGCCGTACAGCACGCCCATCGACAACCAGCAAAGTCCTGTTATCTTGGCGAGCGTTCCGAGGCTGAACCACAGGAAGAAACATACGATGAATCCCAGCAGCGGGATGATCAGGTAAGTCGGTTCCCTTTTCCCGGATTTAATGAAATAGTGCACGAAAGATGAGGCGTTCACTCCCATAAACGCTATCAGTGCACCGAAATTAAGCAGCTGGGCGCCCATCGAGTATGAAACAAGGAAAGCCCCGATCAGCACCAGGCCGCCTACAAGGATGATGTTATAATTCGGGACGTGGGTGCGCGGGCTGATATGAGCAAAAAACTTCTTCGGAATGGCATTGTCACGGCCCATACCGAAGAGAAGGCGTCCTGCACCGAGATGCGCCCCGGAGCCTGAACCGATGGTTGCAATCAGAAGAGCCACATTCAGTACATAAAACAGCCACTGGCCACCTGCCTTGCCTGCAATGTAGACAAAAGCAGTATCCTGGTCAGGAAAATCGGTACCCGGCCATACCATCTGCGCAAAATAGACCTGGACCGATGCAAGCACTCCTGTGATCAGGCAAACTAATACGGAAGCCCTGAGTATATTCTTCCTGGGGTTGTGAACTTCCTCAGAGAGGGTGGATATGCCGTCAAATCCGATATAGGTCAGCACTGCTAGTGATGCACCTGCCGAAACCGCATCAAATGAGAATGTCTTCGGATCATAGAAGGGCCTTGTCCATTCTTCAATGCCGACAGGTGGCTGCCTGAGGAGAAACCTTATTGCAGCTCCAAGAAACAGCAGTATTACAACACCCAGACCTGTTGCAATGATGGTGTTGGTGCGGGCGCTTGCTTCAATTCCCCTCAGGTTCATCCCGGTAAAAAGAAGCGCATAAAAAACAGCATACACTGCAAATGGTATCTCAGGGACAAAGTTCATGGAAGCCTTGCTTGCCCATATCACGCAGATGATCGGGTTCATCACATAGTCGAAGATCATTCCCCAGCCAATGAAATATCCCAGTGAGGGATGAATAGCACGGCTGACATAAGTGTAGGCTGAACCGGCATTTGGGTATGCATTTGCCATCCGTCCGTAATTTATTGCAGTGAAAAGCATCGCTATCATTCCGATCAGCACGGCAGTCACAACATGGCCATTACCCAGCTTTGCAGCCGCACCATATAAAGGCATCGGAGCTGTGGGCTGAATTAAGATTATACCATACAGTACAAGGGCAGGTAGTCTCAGAACCCTTCTCAAGCCGGGTCCTGATGCAGAAACTTTATCTTCGCTCATGAATGTTATTGTTTTCAGGTTGAGGCTAATTTATGAAATAAAAATACTCAACTCCGATCAGTATTTATCCTTTTTTATCATTAAATTTATAGATAGCTTCTGATTATTACTCTGTTGAAAACTTTCTTAATAAACATTAATATGAAAAAGGTCCTATTGATGCCGGTTTTGTTCCTGTGGTTTTTTCATGCAATGTCGTTTGCCCAGACAGATTCAAAAATCCTTCTGAGGGATAACTGGGCTATCAGTTCATCTTCCGGAATGAACGAAAATGGCAGTGCTGTTTCAGATGCATCCTACACTGCTGAAAAATGGTACCCTGCCACAGTCCCCTCGACTGTGTTCGGAACGCTTGTTGAAAACAAGGTCTATCCCGACCCTTATTACGGTACAAATATCGAATCGGTTCCGGGATACACAAAGGAACGTGACAGGAAACAGCCTGCCGACAGCCCATTTGCCGTGCCATGGTGGTACAGGACAGTCTTCAGCCTCCCTGCAGAGATGAAAGGAAAGAACATCTGGATCAATTTTCACAGTATTAATTACCAGGCAAACATCTGGCTCAATGGACATCTTGTTGCAGATACCACCGCAATCGAAGGGGCTTACAGATTATACAATCTTAATATAAGTGAATATGCCAGACCCGGTGAAAAGAACTGCCTTGCACTTGAGATATTCCCTCCCAAAGGGAATGACCTCACAATAACCTGGGTAGACTGGAACCCAACACCTCCCGACAGGGGCATGGGAATATGGTATGATGTTTCAGTCCATTCCACAGGGCCGGTTGCAATTGAAGATACGAGAGTTATTACAAAGTTGAATCTTCCTTCGACTGACCTGGCAAAGTTGACCATCTCAACAAACCTGGAGAATGCTTCCAAAGAAAAAATAACGGGAACCCTGAAGGGAATAATAGGCAAGATTACTTTCGATAAAACCATTACTCTCGATGCCGGCGAGACAACCGCTGTAACATTTGATCCTGCTGAATTCAAACAGCTTCAGATAAAAAATCCTCAGCTCTGGTGGCCCCATACCGTGGGCCCGCAGAATCTTTATGATCTTTTCCTCAGCTTCGAAATAAAAGGAAAGAGCTCTGATGCCGGCAAGGTACGGTTCGGAATCCGCGAGATTTCATCCTGGATGAATAAATTCGAAGGAAAGTACACAAGGGTTTTCCAGGTGAACGGCAAGAACATCGTAATTCGCGGGGGCGGTTATGTCGAGGATATGATGCTCAAGCCTTCTGTCAAAAGAATAGATACGGATATTGCCTACGCTAAGCATATGGGACTTAATGCTTTAAGAATGGAAGCTCCCCGCGGTTCAGATTATATGTTTCAGAAGTGCGATGAGGAAGGCATTCTCCTTATGGTCGGATGGTGCTGCTGCAGCGCCTGGGAGAGATGGAAGACCTGGACCCCGCATGTGGCAGATATTGCAGAGCAGAGCCTTGTTGACCAGGTAATTCATTTGAGAAACCAGCCTTCGGTTTTCGACTGGCTTTATGGAAGCGATAACTTTCCGCCAGCCGATGTTGAAAAAAGATATATCAGGGTATTGAAAGAGTACGATGGTACACGGCCTTTCCAGTCGTCCGCAACAAAGGATTCGAGCGCAATCCTCGGTTATACAGGCCTGTACATGGGTCCTTACCCGAAAGTATATGCTTATGAGCCTCCGTCATACTGGTACGGCAAGCTCGAATTCAACACTGAAGCGGGTCCTTCAGGAGAGCAGATCCCGCCGCTCGAAACAATGAGGAAGATGATGCCCGAAAAGGACATGTGGCCTATAAGCGATTCATGGAACATTCGCTTGCATAAAGCTTTCTTCCCTGAGATGCGGAAAGCTCTGGAATCAAGATACGGCAAGCCTGAGAATGTCGAGGAATACAGCATGAAATCGCAAGTTCACCAGTATGAAGCGACAAGGGCAATGTTCGAGGCATTCGCAGGGAACAAATACCGCTCGAGCGGAATAATATACTGGATGTACAATTCAGCCTGGCCCAGCATGTACTGGCAGCTGTACGATTACTTTTTTGCTCCAAACGGTTCTTTCTACGGTACACGCAAAGCATGCGAGCCGCTTCATGTGCAATACGCTTACGATGATGGCTCGGTGCAGGTCGTGAACAGCCGTTACAACGATGTCACCGGTCTGAATGTATCTGCAAAACTTTACAACCTGAACTTTCAGGAAACCTGGTCGAAGAACATGAAGACGGATATAAAGTCTGATGAGAGCAGGAAATTATTTAAAATCGAAGCTCCTGATAACAAGAGCGATGTTAGCTTCTTGAAGCTGGTAATGACGGATCAGTCAGGAAAAGAAGTCTCGTCAAATTTCTACTGGCTTTCTTCAAAAGGTGATTCTAATGCTGACTTCACTTCATTGAACAGCCTGCAGGATGTGACCCTGAAATGCAATCCGTCAGACCTTAAAAAAGCAAAAGGCAGATATACACTCAGCGTTACGGTAGAGAATCCTTCATCGACACTCGCCTTCGCCGTAAACCCGAAGATAATAACGAAGAGCTCCGGTGACCTGGTCCTTCCAGTTTACTGGGACGACAATTACTTTTCTCTTCTTCCCGGTGAAAAGAGGACAGTGAAAGTGGAATTTGCCGAAGAGGACCTGAAAGGTGAAGTCCCGGCCCTTGCAATCGATGGCTGGAATATTGCAAAACAGGTGTTTGAAATCAAATAACTTCCTGATCTGTTTGAAGAAATGATCCCGGAGACATATCTTTGGGATCATTTTTTATTTATACCTCCATGCTGCATCTTCTTAAACATCCGCTTCTGACACATAAGCTCACCATTCTCAGGCGCCGTGAAACAGGCACAAGGGAATTCAGGGAGACTCTCGAAGAGATATCCGGACTTATGGCGTTCGAGATAACAAGGGATCTCCCGGTAAAAAAAATTACCATAGAAACACCGTTAGCCACATGTGAAACTGAAGAGCTGGCAGTGGATGTTGTACTGGTGCCTGTTCTCAGGGCAGGGCTCGGTATGGCCCAGGGTATTTCACATCTCCTGCCGAATGTAAAAATAGGCCATATCGGGATGTACCGTGATCATTTCTCACTTCAGCCTGTTACCTATTATTCCAAGCTTCCGGCAAACATAACAGAAGCGGTTGTAATGGTCCTCGATCCTATGCTCGCAACAGGCGGAAGCTCCTCTGATGCAATCACTATACTTAAAAAGAACGGCGCTTCTTCGATCAAGCTGGTGTGTGTTGTAGGAGCGCCGGAAGGTGTTGAGAAAATAAGGACCGATCACCCCGACGTTCAGATCTATCTCGCAGCACTGGATGAGAAGCTGAATGAAAACGGCTATATAATGCCCGGACTCGGGGATGCAGGTGACAGGATATTCGGAACGAAATGAACTTTGGATTGCGCGCCCCCCTGGGGGTCAGGGGTGAACATTTGTATTAAAAAAACAAACATGAGACCATCCATGTTATTTTAGAAATCAAATATGCCCGAACGTAACGTCATAGAAGTTAAAAAAGTCTGGAAATCGTTCAAGACTGTCCAGGCCGTAAAAGGCATAGACCTGAAAATCCCTGAAGGAACATTTGTGGCCCTGCTCGGCCCCAATGGCGCGGGCAAGACAACCCTTGTCGAAATGATAGAAGGCATCCAGAAGCCAGACAGCGGTGAGATCACAATAATAGGCAGGCACTGGAAAGGGAATGAAGACGAGCTGCATAAGATTATCGGCCTGTCATTGCAGGAAACAAGATTTATCGATAAGCTGAGAGTATCCGAAACCCTTAAGCTTTTTGCTTCATTTTTCAACCTTGGAATGAAAAAGGTTGATGAAATAATAGAACTCGTGGGGCTCGAGGAGAAAAGAAGGGCCTACGTTGTGAACCTTTCAGGCGGACAACGGCAACGCCTTGCCATAGGCATTGCACTCATCAACAGCCCTGCCATACTCCTTCTTGACGAGCCGACAACGGGACTCGACCCGAACGCAAGAAGGGAAATATGGGATATCCTCATGAACCTGAAAATGAATTCAAAGACTTCGATGATCCTCACAACCCATTATATGGAGGAAGCCGAGAACCTCTGCGACCTGATCGTAATAATAGATAAGGGGCAAATTCTACGTGAAGGGACTCTGCAGCAGCTTCTTGTTGAAGATTCGTCAGGGAAAGTGGTTGAATTCACCGCTGAAAATCCGTTCCATGCCGAGACGCTCAATGCAGGGTCTTCTTTCAAGGTAAGCCAGGGTGAAGCCGGTGAAAAAGGGACTGTGGTGCTGAATGATTTTGAAAATGACCTGCCCCTGTTCATGGCTTACGTGAAGTCAAAAAATATTTCTCTTAAACATATGGAATGCCGCCGGAGAACTCTTGATGACCTGTTCGTTTCACTTACCGGAAGGAAGATAAATGAATAGGATCCTGAGGATAAATCAGCTATGGCAGCTTATTGCTGCATTGTTCAGGGAAATCATCCGCGAACCCGGGGTGCTTTTCTGGGGCATCATCTTTCCCATACTGATGTCCCTCGGGCTGGGCCTTGCTTTTACAAAAAAGGGTGACATCATAAGGAAAGTAGCCATAATCACCGACACCCGGGTAAGCGAAAATCATACGCTCGCTTCTTTCCTGGACCAGTGCGAAAAAAACAGTTCCGGTGATAAAGGCTCATGGCAGTACAGGTTCATGATTGCCGATGACAAGCTTGGAAACTCTGTCTTCCTTTTTTATAACATGAAGTGGGATGATGCAATAAAGCTTCTCAAGCGTGGGACTATGAATGTGCTTATTGCCGTTGACTCCGATTCTGTAGAGTACCATTTCGACCCTATGAACTCCGATGCGGAGCTGACCTATCTCAAGCTCAGCGGAGTGATAGAAAAAGGAGAATTGCCTCAAACTGAAAATAAGTCAGAGATCAAACCGCTCACCACCACAGGAACACGCTATATCGATTTTCTCGTCCCGGGACTGATGACAATGGGCGTGATGATGTCATGCATGTGGGGAATAAGCTACGGCATAATCGAGAAGCGGTCAAAAAAACTCCTGAGGAGGCTCGTTGCAACACCGATGAAGAAATCGCATTTCCTTATAGCCCTGATTACGGTGAGGATCGTGATGAATTTCATAGAATCGATTGCCCTTCTGATCTTTGCACTGATCGCTTTTCACATGAAGATCCAGGGAGATATTCCTTCCCTTATCCTGGTTTACATTGCGGGCAATATCGCATTTGCCGGAATAGCGGTATTCGTTTCATCGCATACATCGAACACCGAGGTCGGCAACGGACTCATCAATTTCGTGGTAATGCCCATGATGGTGCTGTCGGGAATTTTTTTCAGTTACCAGAATTTCCCCGAGTGGAGCCAGGGGGTTATCAGGGCTCTTCCGCTGACGATGATGACCGACAGCTTCAGGAGCATTTTCAATGAGGGCTCAGGAATAAAGGATGTGATAGTGCCTATAACAATCCTTGCCTCAACAGGAGTAGTATTCTTCTCTGCCGGTCTGAAGATCTTCAAATGGCATTAAAAAATCTTTGCGCTCTTTGCGTTCCTCTCTGCGTACTTTGCGTTAAAAAAGAATAAAACGCAGAGTTCGCAAAGAAATACGCAGGGATCGCAAAGGAATTCACAGTAGTTCTTTTGTCGTATGCCGGTTTCTAATGTCTATTAACCGAAAAATTATACTTCTTCACATGCAACAGATTTATTTTTGACCCGTCTTTAGGAAGTAAATAAATCTGAAAGAAATGAAAAACCTGAGAGTAATAGCAGCAGTTCTTCTCTTCCTGTCTGTCCAGGCAATTGCCGGTGCGCAGTTCTGGGAATCAGTACGCGGAAATCATAATGTTGTTTCAAAGGACAGGAATGTTGAATCCTTTACAGGGTTGAAAGTCAGCTCGGGGATAGACGTATACCTCACCCAGGGTAACAAGACTTCTGTAACAGTAGAGGCAGACGAAAACCTTCACGAATACATAAAAACGGAAGTGAGGAACGGAATTCTCAATGTTTATTCCGATGTCAGCATCCGCGACGCAGAAAGGAAAAGAGCCTATGTCACCATGAAGGAAATCAACTCCCTGAGAACTTCCAGTGCCGGGGATATCATTGGTGAGACTCCGGTAAAGGCCGGGAAGCTGGAATTGTCGGCAAGCAGCGCCGGTGACATCAAGCTTGAAGTAACAGCAGACGAAATACATCTCGACATAAGCAGCTCCGGCGACATAACGCTTAACGGCAATGCAGCAATGCTTGAAGCTGACCTCAGCAGTGCGGGCGACCTGAATGCATATGACCTTCAGGTTAAGGAAGCAGACATCTCAGTCTCCAGCGCCGGTGACGCAGACATACATGTAACCGATAAGATAACAGCAAGAGCAAGCAGTGCCGGAGATATAAATTACAGGGGAAACCCCAGATATGTGGACGCGCATGCATCAAGTGCGGGTGGAATCCACAGAAGAGATTAGCTCTCCATAGCATTCCCTATATTATCAGTGGCCGGCAGCTTATGCCGGCTTTTTTTGTAACTTTGATATATATTTAAAGTAATGCCATGGAAAATCTGACGCTTAATCTCAAGAATTGCAGCAAATTCATATCGCTGGAAGAAACGATGGCTTTCGCCCAGCTTTCTTCAAGGCATCTAGACACACTCAATTCCGGAACCGGTGTTGGTAGCGATTTCCTCGGATGGCTTTCACTTCCCGATGACATCCAGTCACAGCTCGACAGGATAGAAAAGGTTGCAAAACATCTGAGATCGGTTTCAGATACAACAGTGGTGATAGGTATCGGAGGGTCATACCTGGGTGCACGTGCAGTTATTGAAGCACTCTCGAATAGCTTCCCCTCCCTCCAGGCGAAAAAACACCATGAAATTCTTTATGCGGGGCAGAATATCGATGAAGATTACCTGACCGACCTGCTCAATGTGCTTGAGAACCGTAATTACTCCATCATCGTGATCTCCAAATCAGGAACAACAACAGAGCCTGCAATAGCATTCAGGATACTCAAGGATCACCTGGAGAAAAAAGTTGGAAAGGCTGTTGCCGCGGAAAAAATAATTGCAGTTACGGACGAGAAGAAAGGAGCGCTCAGGGTGATGGCTGAAACGAACGGGTACGAGACTTTCGTCATTCCAGATAATGTCGGGGGAAGATATTCTGTACTCACTCCTGTCGGGTTATTGCCGATAGCCGTTGCCGGTTTTGATATCAGGAAGCTCGTAAAAGGCGCAAAAGCGATGGAAGAACTTAGCAGGAAGAACAAGAACTCTTCAACAAATCCTTCCCTGTTGTACACTGCAGCAAGAAATCTCCTTCTCGGCAGCGGCAAGCCAGTTGAAATAATGGTAAGCTTTACTTCCAGGCTTCATTACTTCTCAGAATGGTGGAAACAGCTTTTTGGTGAAAGCGAGGGCAAGGATGGAAAAGGGATATTTCCTGCTTCGGTAGATCTTACAACAGATCTCCATTCACTCGGTCAGTATATCCAGGATGGCCAGAGAATCCTGTTCGAAACGATAATATCCGTGAAGAACCCCACGCACAAGCTTGTCATTCCTTCAGCGAAGGAAGATTCAGACCAGCTGAATTATCTTGCAGGAAAGAGGTTATCGGAGGTAAATCATAATGCTGAATCCGGAACCATTATTGCTCACAATGACGGGAATGTCCCTGTGATAAACATCAGCATCCCGTCAATAGAAGAATATTACCTGGGCCAGCTGATATATTTCTTCGAGCTCGCCTGCGGAATAAGCGGTTATATACTCGATGTAAACCCGTTCGATCAGCCGGGGGTGGAAGCTTACAAGAAGAATATGTTCGCCCTGCTGAACAAGCCTGGGTATGAGGCTGAGGGAAAAAAGTTGAGGGAAAGGCTCTGACCGGTGCGGAAACTTAATGATTCCGTGTCGGAAATCTTAAACTAAATACTGATCCTGCGCCGGGCGTTGAGTTAGCCGAGATAGTGCCATTGTGATTGTACATTATCTGTCTCGAAAGGCTTAAGCCAATGCCTGAACCATTCTCCTTCGTTGTATAAAACGGCACAAAAATATCCTTTGCGATTGACTCAGGTATTCCAATGCCATTATCTCCAACCTGAATTATTACTGCACTGCCTGCATACGAAGCGGAAAGACTGATCCTGCCATTATCCATATTACCTATCGCTTCGATCGAATTCTTCATCAGGTTTATCAATACCTGCTCAACTTGCGACTGATCGGCAGTTAATGATAAATCTTCAGGATCGACCCGTGTAATTATTTCAATTCTTTCTGACACAAATGATTCCATGAGCTGCCTGCATTTGCTGAAAAGCTTGTCTATTGTAAATCTGACCGGCTTTGGTTCCGGGAGCAAATTCAGACTCCTGTATTTATCAACGAAATCAAGCAACCCCTTGCCTGTTTCCTCAATGGTATTTAATCCTGATAATGTCTTGTAAATTACATGCTGATCGATTTTTTCAGGTGTCACCGGGCTTCCATCCTTTTTATCTTTAAAATAGCCGGCTATTACCGATGTGAGAGATATTACAGGACTGACTGAATTCATGATCTCATGGGTCAGAACCCTGATAAGTCTCTGCCACGAATCAAGTTCTTTCCTGTCAAGTTCATTAGTAATGTCTTCAAATGATACAAGCGTCATCATGTTACCCTCCGATTTCAAACTTGTTGCTCTGATCAGAACACTCTGAGTCGAACCATTATTTTCCAGCTTGTACAGTACCTCCTGAGGTGGATTAATATTACTCAGTATATTATAAAGGTCATAATCTGCATCCTTTATAAACGTCACTTGCCGTTGATGCCTGTCACTTACAAAACGGCATACCGCCTTGTTCTGAAATTCAACCCTTCCAAACGAGTCGAATGAAAGAAGCCCGGTATTCACATGATCGACCACTCTTTGCAGCATTTGTCTTGTTTTTTCACTCTCAATCCTTGCCGACTGGAGAATCTTAATGGCAGCATGCATCCTTTCATGGAGCTTAGCAAATGATTTGTTGCTGCACCCGGGAAAACGGATGGAGGAATCATGATCGCTTATTGCAGAAAGAAACTTTTCAAGGTCATAATTCGTCTTATTAACCTGTCTCAAGAGCATCCAGGTCTGAAGACTCAGAAGTAAAATAATGCCGGTCAGGGTATAGTAATATCCATTTTCAAGATTTGAAAGAATTATTCCCAGGAAGATGCAGGTAAATAATATAAAGAGGATCCGGGTGATAATCAGGAAGTAGAAATTCTTTAACAGCATGAGATTATATTATAGTTTGTACTTCTGCATCTTATTGTACAGGGTTTGCCTTGCCAGGTCCAGCTCCTTTGCTGCTTTCCTGACATTGCCGTTATTGTTGTCGAGTGCGCTCTTTATAGCGAGTTTCTCGATCTCGGCAAAAGTCATCGGCTTCTGTTGAATATCGACCTGCCTTGCTGAAGGAGACAAAATGAAATCCTCGGGTCGCAGGATATCCGAGTCGCATAAGATTACTGCTTTTTCCACACTATGACGTAATTCCCTTACATTCCCCGGCCAGTTGTATTTCATCAGTTTTTCGAGCGTCCTGCTATTAAATTTCAGATAATATTTCTCATATTTATTTGAATACTCTCTCAAAAAATGCTCTGCAAGGAGAATTATGTCTTCGCCTCTCTCACGTAGCGGTGGTATATCAATTACGATTGTATTAATCCGGTAAAAGAGATCCTCTCTGAAAAGGTTCTGCAAAACCAGCTCTCCCAGGTTTTTATTAGTGGCGCTTACCAGCCTTATATCAAATGGAATCGGGGTTTTCGAACCCAATTTGTAAACAATTCTGCTCTGCAATGCTGTCAGCAGCTTGGATTGCACCGAAAAAGACAGGTTACCTATTTCATCCAGAAATAAAGTTCCGCCTGAGGCGGTCTCGAACCATCCTGATTTATCTTCACGGGCATCTGTAAATGCACCTCTGACATGACCGAACATTTCACTTTCAAACAACGATTCCGGAATCGTATTCACGTCGACACTAATAAAAACTTCATCAGAACGGCGTGATAAATTATGTATTTCTTTTACAATCAACTCTTTGCCTGTTCCGTTTTCTCCTGTCACAAGAATATTTGCATCTGTCGCTGCAACTTTTTTCATTATTCGGAAGACCTCTTCCATGGCAGGTGATTTGCCAATCAGTGGTCCATCCTGGGAAGTGTTTAACCTGACGATCTTCCTTTGCTTTTCCCTCAGCTTTATATTTTCCAGCTTTGATTGCCTGAGTTTAGATGCAGCCTGCAGTGTTGCAATTAACTTATTATTATCCCAGGGCTTCACCACAAAATCAGTTGCTCCTTCTTTTATTGCCCTCACTGCAAGATCTGCATCTGCATATGCAGTCATCATTACTACTACCGCAGAGGGATCTGATTTTAATATCCGGTTCAGCCAGAAGATTCCTTCATTTCCTGTATTTACGCCGGCAGAAAAGTTCATATCAAGAAGAATGACATCAAACCTTTCCTTATTCATCAGGCTTGTGATCTGATCAGGTCTGGCAATTCCTGTAACACTTTCGAATTCCGGTTCGAGCAGCTGTATCAAAGCCTTGAGCACCTGTTTATGATCTTCGACGATCAGTAATCTGCCGTTCATTCCATCCGTTTTTACCTTCCTGCGCCTAATTAATGGACATATAAGTACCAATTATGGACAAATTTATAAGATTTTATTTTGATTAAAAACACTAAATAATTAATTTTCAGTGAGAAATGAATGATGGAACAACAATTGCAGGCTATAGTGGACAGTTCTCCACCTTTTTATTAACCTGAAAAAAGAAAATGATTAAGAATTACCTCAGAGTGGCCTTACGGAATATCAGAAGGTATTTGACATCCTCTGTTCTGAACATCATCGGTATGGCTGTCGGCATGGCTTGTGCAATCCTCCTTCTTTTATGGGTGCAGAATGAATTCAGCTATGACAGGTTCCATAAGAATCCTGATTCTTTGTTCCGTGTGCTGCATACGGTAAAAATGGAAGGTGATATCAGGCACCTTGCACTTACACAATACCCGCTCGCTGCAGCTCTGAAAGAAGAATGCCCGGAAATAATAAGATCGACAAGATACTATAATACCTGGTCTTCATTTACAAAGGACAATAACGTAGTAGAAGGAGTAGTGGCCAGTGTTGACTATGATTTTCTTGACATGTTCAGCGTCAGTTTCGTTCGCGGGGATAAGAATAATGCCTTAAAGGAACCTGGTAATATTATTATTACGGAAGATATGGCAAACCGGTATTTCGGGAAAGATGATCCTGTCGGTAAGGTAATGAAATGTTTGCCAAATCGGCTTTTTACAGTTACCGGAGTTATAAGAAATTATCCTCGTAACAGTCACTTTTATCTTGATTGTATAATCTCTTCTGATTTTATCGGGACAGACACCACGGTAAGGCGGAATGATTTGAACAGCTGGGTCCAGATAAACACTTTTACATTCATTGAAATTGCAAAAGGAGCTGATCCCGGGATTGTTGAACAAAAAATAACCGGCATAGTAAAAAGCAAACTGGAGGGACTTTCTTCAAAGATTTCCAGCGATGAATTTTTTCTGCAGAATATAAGGAAGATCCATTTGTACTCCCGTGGAAAATACCAGTTTGATGTCGTGTCGGGAAGTATTGTCTATGTAAGGCTCGCTATTCTTTTGGCGGTACTGATGCTGACAATAGCCTGTGTCAACTTCATGAATCTTACCACGGCGCTTTCGGCAAAGAGGTCCAGGGAAATAGGCATTCGCAAAGCAGCAGGGGCAAGCAGGCTGAAAATTATATTCCAGTTCATGGGAGAATCTTTATTGCTGGTATTTGCTGCCCATATAATAGCAATGATTTTAGTCGAATTATTTTTACCCGAATTCAGCAGATTGTTATTCACGAATCTGGAGATCAATTATAAAAGTTTTGTCTTGTATCTGGGCTTAGTCGTAATAATGTTTTTTTGCGCGGTGGCAGGCGGGAGTTATCCTTCATTCTTCATGTCATCAGTCAACCCGGCGAATATCCTGAAAAGCAATGATAATCAAAACAAAGGAAGCGCAAGATTGAGGAAAGTGCTGGTAATTTCTCAATTTACCATTTCCCTCTTATTCATCATCTGTACTTTAATAGTTAAGGGACAGCTGAATTTTTTACAGAATAACAATACGGGATTATCAGTTGAGGATGTTTGCCACTTTGAATTCTATGGCATTAAACCGCAAATATTAAAGAACAGTCTCCTTGATAACCCGGAAATTTCATCTGTTACAATAACATCACAAAATCCAAACTATTTCTGGAATCCTAAGATCGGATTTAACTGGGAAGGGAAAAATAAGGATAATAAAACTCAGTTTAACGTTCTGAATACTGATCAGGACTTTATAAATACTTATCAGCCGGTTCTCATCAGTGGCAGTTACCTGTCGCCGGAATATTCAACCGGTATTGTAATTAATGAAAAAGCTGCAAAAACCTTTGGATTTGATGATCCCGTTGGGAAAGCAATCACATGGAATGGATTACAACTTACTATTATCGGTGTATTAAGAGACTTCCATTATGGTTCAATGCATTATGCAATCGATCCGCTTTTGATCATGAATTCCGGAGCGGATATTATGCAGGGAACCTGCAACTTCAGGGTCAAATCAGGAAATATAAAACCAACACTGGATTTTATAAGGGGCATTTATAAATCCAATAATTTTGGCTATCCGCTTGATTTTAAATTTATAGAGGATGACTATAAAATCATGTATTATATCGAAAGAGCTGCCGGTAGTTTGTTTGGCTACTTATCAATTCTTGCCATGCTGATTTCATGCCTGGGCCTTATAGGATTATCCATCTTTATGACATTAAGAAGAACAAAAGAGATCGGCATCAGGAAAATAAACGGTGCAAAGCCGGGTGAAATCCTGCTCATGCTGACAAAACAATACCTGAGACTGATCAGCATTTCTTTTTTAATCGCCGCTCCCATTTCCTGGGTTGCAACAAACATATGGCTTCGGAGTTTCGCTTACCGGATTAAGGCAGGTCCGGGGGTATATATTTTATCACTGATCATCGTGGTTGTGATAACTATGCTGACCATCGGCTTTCAGTCCTATAAAGCAGCCGGAAAAAATCCTGTCGACGCACTACGGTATGAGTAATAGGATTTTAACACACCTCTCGAATTTTTTTCTTAAATTTAGTAAAGTTCTCAATTTCCCCTTCAACTATTTTAGTGATTGTGGATGGGTTAATAAATTTTAATATTATGAGATATCTTAAAGCTCTTTCTATTCTCATCCTGGTCTTCCTTTTTTCATCCTGCAAAAAATGGTCAGAAACATCCGATGGATCAGTACAGATTGTCACGAATAAGGATGGCCGTACTGTTGCATATGACACCTCTTCAGGTGTGAAATTATTAACAGTAAAAGGACTTGCGTTCAAGGATCTTAACAGGAATGGAGCTCTTGATCCATACGAAGACTGGCGACTCAGTGCAGATGAAAGGTCAAAAGACCTTGCCTCAAAGCTGACGGTTGAACAGATTGCCGGCCTGATGCTTTACAGCGCTCACCAGTCAATACCTTCCGGAAGCACACGTTTCGGCACAAGCACCTACAATGGAAAGCCTTTCAGGGAAAGTGGTGCAAAACCATATGAGCTCAGTGACCAGCAGGTAAAATTCCTCACAAATGACAATCTGCGTCATGTTCTGGTGACCACTGTCGAAAGCCCTGAAGTTGCAGCATTATGGAACAATAAAGTCCAGGCATTATGCGAGGGGCTGGGACTTGGCATTCCTGCCAACAACAGCTCCGATCCGCGTCACAGGGCTTCATCAAATGTCGAGTACAACGTGGGGTCGGCAGGACAGATCTCGATGTGGCCGGGCTCACTCGGAATGGCGGCAACATTCGATCCTGAGGTCGTTAAATCTTTCGGCGAAGTGGCATCGCAGGAATACCGGGCCCTTGGAATCACAACAGCATTATCGCCCCAAATAGACATAGCAACGGAGCCAAGATGGTCGAGGGTAAACGGCACTTTCGGGGAGAGCCCCACCCTTTCGGCCGATATGGCAAGAGCCTACACGGACGGTTTCCAGACATCAGAAGGTGACAACGAGATTTCCGGAGGATGGGGATACACGAGTGTGAATGCGATGATCAAGCACTGGCCCGGCGGAGGGACAGGCGAGGCCGGGCGCGATGCGCATTTTGCCTTCGGCAAGTATGCCGTGTATCCCGGTAAAAATTTCAATGGAAACCTGATTCCATTCATCGACGGTGCCATGAAGCTGAATGGCCCCACAGGGATGGCTTCCGCAGTTATGCCTTATTATACGATCTCCCGGGGAATCGATACAGTAAATAACGAAAATGTGGGCAACAGCTACAGCCGGTTCATGATCAATGACATGCTTCGTGGCAAATACGGTTATGAAGGTGTTGTCTGCACGGATTGGGGAGTCACAAAGGATGAAAAAGCTGTCGACGGATTCGGAACAACATGCTGGGGAGCCGAGACACTCACAGAACCTGAGAGACACTACAAAATCATCATGGCAGGCGTGGACCAGTTCGGCGGCAATAATGATGCCGGGCCGGTCCTGGAAGCCTATCGGATGGGTGTTAAGGAGCACGGAGAGGAATTCATGAGGAGGAGGATGGAACAATCGGCTGTCAGGCTGCTGAAGAATATTTTCAGAACAGGCTTGTTTGAGAATCCGTACCTGAATGTTGAGGAAACGAGGAACACAGCCGGCAATAGCGGATTCATGAAAAAGGGCTATGATGCACAGATCAGATCCATCGTGATGCTGAAAAACCGGAACAAAGCTCTTCCTGTACCTCGACAAAAGACTGTCTACATTCCAAAGAAGACATTCGGTGGAGGCAGATCATTTTTCGGTGATGTGATTCCCACAAGGGTTGATTATCCTGTCAACATCGAAGTCGTAAAGAAATATTACAATGTAACCGATGATCCGGCAAAAGCAGACTTTGCCCTTGTTGTGATCGCCAGCCCCGAATCGGGTTCCGGCTATGATGCCGCTGACGTCAAAAAAGGCGGGAACGGCTACTTTCCCATCAGCCTTCAGTACCTGCCATATAAGGCAATGGAAGCACGTGCGGTCAGCATTGCCGGCGGTGATCCTCTCGAAAGTTTCACTAACAGGACTTATAAAAATAAAACAGTTACCACGTCAAATGCTTCAGACCTGGCTATGGTTCTCGATGCAAAGAAAGCCATGAAGGATAAACCTGTAATTGTTTCCATTGCAATGTCAAAACCGATGGTATTCAGCGAATTTGAAAAACAGTCTGATGCAATAATCGCAACATTCGAAGTGCAGGACCAGGCCATTCTCGACATCATCACAGGAGCAGCAGAACCATCAGGGCTGCTTCCATTGCAAATGCCTGCAGATATGAAGACAGTCGAGCTTCAGTCAGAAGATGTTCCGTTCGATATGGAATGCCATGTCGATTCTGAGGGGAACAAATATGATTTCGGATTCGGACTGAACTGGAACGGAGTAATAAAAGATGGAAGGGCGGAGAAATACAAAAAACACTGACTCCCTCCTGTCCGCACTACGTTTTTACAATTCCCTGGAGTGTAATCAATTAATAATATGATAGACGCAATTGTAGAGACGGGCAAATTGCCCGTCTCTACATATTATTTCACCAGTTTGTATTTCTTGACAAATTCATCCAGCACCTGTACCAGGTTGGGATCGCCGATTTCCTGCAGGTCATAATAGACCCTGGTATTCGGTTTCCTGATCTTGATTATCCTGCTCAGGTCAATTGGTGTCGCGATCAAAACACTGTCGCAATCGGTATTGTTGATAGTCGTTTCCAGGTCATGAAGCTGTTCGTCACCATAACCCATTGCAGGAAGGAGTGTTCCTATATTCGGATAAATACGGAATGTGTCGGTGAGCCTACCCACTGTGAACGGACGGGGATCGACAAGCTCTGAAGCTCCGAATTTTCTTGCAGCAACAACGCCGGCGCCGAGTTTCATCTCACCGTGGGTGAGGGTTGGCCCGTCTTCGACAACCAGAACTCTTTTGCCTCTTATCATTGAAGGATCGTCGACCCTGATAGGTGATGCCCCGTCTATCACAACCGCTTTCGGGTTTACTTTATCAATGCTTTCACGCACAACCTGGATTGATTCAGGGGAAGAAGTATCTATTTTGTTTATGACAACAACATCAGCAATCCTTAGTGTAACTTCACCGGGGTAATACCTTAGCTCGTGACCAGCCCTGTGAGGATCGGTTACTGTAATCATCAGGTCGGGTTTAAAGAACGGGAAATCATTATTGCCGCCATCCCAGAGGATAACGTCACACCCTGAAGGATCCTTTTCAGCTTCACGGAGTATTGCTTCATAATCTACGCCTGCATAGATCACGTTTCCACGGACAACATGCGGTTCGTACTCCTCCATCTCCTCAACTGTGCACTTGTGTTTTTCCAGATCGTCAACTGTTGCAAATCGCTGAACTTTCTGTGCATTGAGATCACCATACGGCATCGGATGACGTATTGCAACAACCTTGAGGCCCTTTTCCATAAGGATTTCGATGACCCGCCGTGAAGTCTGGCTTTTTCCGCAGCCTGTCCTGATTGCACCAACAGCAATCAAGGGCTTGTTGCTCTTTATCATCGTATCACCCGGCCCGAGGAGGACAAAATTTGCTCCTGCCGCATTCACGATTGCACAAACTGCCATGACTTTCTGGTATGTCACATCGCTATAGGAAAATACGCAATCGTCAACTTCATGTTTTCTGATCAGCTCCGTAAGGTCTGACTCATTATAAATAGGAATGCCTGATGGATAGAGCTTTCCTGCAAGCTCTTTTGGATACTTCCTCCCGTCTATATCGGGTATCTGTGCGGCTGTGAATGCAACGACATTATAGAGTTCGTTATCCCTGTAATATGTGTTGAAATTATGAAAATCGCGGCCTGCGGCTCCAATGATGATTACATTTTTCCTGGACATATGATCCTCCTTTTTATAAAATTGATATCTGGCTTAAAATAAAAAAACAAAATTAATAAGATACAGGACAAAAGTCATAAGATTGTGGTCTTTTGCCCTGATTATTATTGGAATACAAGTATGAAAATTTTTCTCAGGTTGTTCTTCGAAACATTAATCATGGTCGCAGTTGCCGGTTAAAGAAATGAGGTGAAACGTGAAAAAATCTTTATATATTATTATTAATAGGTAAATCAAAGAATCCCTGCAATTTCCGGCTGTGACCTTTGCTTTGCCTTTATTATCTTTATGGGATCATAGTATGAAAGATATATGGCAAAATCTTTGTACTATTATGCTGGTATATGAATGTTCTTGCACACATATATCTTTCAGGTGATTCCGACAAGATAATCATTGGCAATTACATAGGCGATTATGTCAAGGGCCGTGATTATCTTAAATATCCTGAGGCCATACGAAAGGGTATAATTCTGCATCGTCATATCGATGCATTCACCGACCGGCACCCTGTCGTTCACAGGAGCAAGATCTTTTTTTCTAAAAAATATCACAAATACTCAGGTGTCATCACCGACATCCTTTATGATCATTTTCTTACAAAGGAATGGGACTTCTTTTCGAGGAGGCCCCTGGAAAGCGTGACATACAATTTTTACCGGGCTCTTGTCAACAATTACGAGATCATGCCTGAGAATGTGAAAGAGATGATGCCCTTTTTCATCATAAACAACTGGATAGAATCATACCAGACCGTAAACGGTATACGCCACGTTCTCAGAACACTCAGCAAAAGATCGACGCTTCCGAATGAAACCAGGTTCGCCATAAGGGCCCTTAAAAAAAATTATTATTCCCTGCAGGATGACTTTATGGAATTCTTTCCGCAGCTTATCGATTATGTAGAGAAGGAATTCGGGGTAGAGATATCGCACAGGATTACGATACCATTCTAGAATATACATGAACTCACCCCCTGCCCCCTCTCTGCGGAGCAAAGAGGGGGTAGTGCCGGATATCACTTTATTGGACACCCCCTCTCTAATTTTTTAGAGAGGGGGCCGGAGGGTGAGTTCGTGTATATTTATATCAAATATTCCGACCTGCTCGCATCCAGCCTCAGGAAAATGAATAGAAGTATTGTGAATCCCCAGAGCGAGCTTCCTCCGTAGCTCAAAAACGGTAAAGGTATCCCGATAACCGGGACAATGCCTGAGGCCATACCTATATTAATAAATACATGGATGAATATTATGCTTGCCACGCTGTAGCCATAGATCCTTGAGAAAGCAGAACGCTGCCGCTCCGCTAGGAATATCAGCCGCAGCATAAGTGTAAGGTATAACAGCATTACAACGAAAGATCCTATAAAGCCCCACTCCTCCCCGACAGTGCAAAAGATAAAATCGGAACTCTGCTTCGGTACAAACTTGAATTTCGTTTGTGTGCCCTGCAGGAATCCCTTCCCTGAAAATCCACCTGATCCGATCGAGATCATTGATTGATTGACATTGTATCCTGTGCCTTTAAGGTCGGATTTCATGCCGAGCACGATCTCGACTCTTTCCTTCTGATGTGGCTGTAACAGGTTATTGAATGCATAATCAACCGTATTCAGGAATATAATGCTGCCGACAAGGAACAGGTAAACTGCCAGAAGCGATGAGGATTTCTTTTTATAATAAAACCAGGCAAAGGGTATGCCTGACAATAAAACAGACATAAGGATGATCATATCAGTGTCAATTCTCTGTATGATAAGCTTATTTGCAAGGTAAATTAATCCCCCGATCAGTGAAATGATAACCGCAGCTGCAATGATCACCTTCCATTTCCTTGCAATAAGTGCAGTAATGAGAAGCGCTGAACCGATAAGCATCAGCGATAGTGTCACGCTTCCTAGAAGAAGGGTAAGGAAGAAAAGCAGTATGGCAAGCAATCCTGAAACGAATATATAAGGGCTCATGCCTTCCCTGAAGAGCACAATGAAAAATGATGAGAAGACAACAGCCGATCCCATGTCGGGCTGTAAAGCAATAAGGCCAAGCGGAAGAAAAATTATTGCTGCAGCCGGTATGAGCACCTTCAATTTGGAAAGCTCCTGCCTTTTAGTGTTCAGGTAGGCAGCAAGCGCCAGGGCTGTCGAGAATTTCGCAAATTCAGACGGCTGAAGAGCAATGCCTCCGAAGTCAAACCATGACCTTGCGCCGTATACGACGCTACCGACTACAAGCACCATCAGAAGCATCAGCATTACTGCCCCATATATGAACCAGGAGAAGAAAAAATAAAAACGGATATCAATCAGCAGCACCATAACCGCAAGAATGATGGCGGCAATTATCCAGATGAACTGCTTTCCGTATCTCTGTGAGAAGTCGAAGATGTCCTTGTGTTCCTCATTGAAAACCGCGGCATAGATGTTCAGCCATCCGATCACTGCCAGCAGCAGGAACAGTAAAATTGAGAACTTGTCAACCCCTGACCATATATTAATTGTGCGCTTCACTGGCTGTCAACTCTTCTGTTTTTGGTTTTGGTGCAGGCTTCACTGCAGTGTTATGCTCGAGGTCGAGCTCAAGCATTCTTTTTTCCAGGGCTTTATTCGTCACTTCACCTCTGATGAATTTCTCCATCATCAGGCTGGCAATAGGCGCGGCATATGTGGCCCCGAATCCTGCATTTTCCACTAGCACGGCTATAGCAATTTTAGGATCATCCTTCGGGGCAAACGCAATGAATACGGAATGCTCCTTGCCATGCGGATTCTGTGCAGTTCCTGTTTTACCGCATGCAGGGATGTCTTTTATAGCAGCTGATCTTGCTGTCCCTCTCAGGAAAACACCTTCAAGTCCCTGTACAATAGTTTCGAAATGCTCAGTGGGGATATTGATATTGTGCCTTGTGGTAAACCTTGGATCTATCGTTCCGCTGTCTCCGATCGCCTTCACTGTGTGAGGAGTGAAATAATATCCCCTGTTGGCTATGGCAGACATGTAATTTGCAAGCTGAAGAGGCGTTGTTCCAACTTCACCCTGTCCGATTGCAAGTGAGATCACGTTCAGGGCTTTTAGCTTATTCTCACCGAAATAGCGGTTATAATAGGAAATCTCAGGAATGAAGCCCGGCAGCTCATTGATAAAATCTGTCCCAAGCTTGCCTCCAAATCCGAATTGTGCAAGATATTCGCGCCATTTTATATATGCTTCAGCAGGGTTCTTGTACTTCGGATTTTCCAGCACCCTTCTGAATGTCTGACAGAAATATGCATTGCATGATGTTTCAATGGCTCCGAGAAGGTTAAGGGGAGATGGATGTTCATGGCAGCCCACAAACAGGTATCCCCTGTGACACTCGAAACTTGTTTCCGGAACGATCACACCTTCAGCCAGTCCGATGAGACCATTGACAGGCTTGAAGGTCGATCCCGGAGGATATGATGCCATCAGTGCACGGTTGAACAAAGGATTGAGAGTGTCGGCAAGAAGCATGGAATAATTCTCCGACCTTACCCTGCCGACAAGCAGTCCCGGATCAAAATCAGGAGCAGATATGAGGGACAGCACTTCACCGGTTTTTGGCTCAAGGGCGACAATGCTGCCCCTTTTGTTCCTCATCAGCATCTCTCCATATGCCTGCAGGTCGAGGTCGATCGTGGAAGTAATATCTGATCCCTGAACTGCAAGTGTGTCGAATGCACCTTCAGCGTAAGAACCTTTGACCCTGCTGAATACATCCACCAGGAAAATCCTGACGCCCTTCTTACCCCTGAGCTCTTTTTCATAGGTCTCCTCAATACCAAGCTTACCTATATAATCACCCGGCTTGTAATATGGATCTTTCCTTACAGCCCCGTCGTCCACCTCGCTGACATAGCCCAAAAGATGAGGAGCGACTGGAAGAGTATATTTCCTCAGAGTACGCGGCTGGACATAAAATCCGGGATATTGAAACATTTTTTCCTGGAATCCTGCATAGGTCTGGTCGGATATCTGTTTAAGAAACACAGAGGGCGCCCTCCATGAATAATTTGTGGCTGCCTTCATCCTGTCCCTGTAGGTGTTGTTTGATATATTCAATAACCTGCAGAAAGCGGCTGTATCGATATCCTTCGGGACCTGTGAAGGAATGATCATCAGGTCGTATGCGGCCATATTGGAGACTACGAGCTTCCCGTTGCGGTCATATATCAATCCTCTTGCAGGATACTGGGTTACATAACGCAGGACGTTATTGTCTGCTGACATGCGGTATGAATCTTCGACAACCTGCAGGAAGAACAGCCGCACAAGAAGACCAACCACTGCAATAATGACCAGTGTGGTGATAACATATTTTCTACCTGTGAAATAATCCTTCATTTGTTGCGGTCTCTCTGCCTGTAATATTCAATGATCAGAATGAAAAAAATTGAAAAGGCCGAGCTCAGGATGACCCTCAGGAGAGTCCTGAAGAAACCTGACAGCCTGAAAACTTCAAGATAAAAAAGAGCAGTATGATGCACAAGCACCATCGTAATAGTGTAGACGAGGAACCACCTGAAGCCGTATACTGCCATTGAGGGAGTGGATCCTGCCTCATAACCTTCTTTTACCGATATAATCCGCAATACTCCCGGCCGGACGAATCCCGCTAGAACGGTGGCAAATGAGTGCATCCCCGGCGAGCCGGAAAAAGTATCCATTATCACCCCGGTAAAAAAGGAGATCACAAGGAGCAGCCATGATGGTATCTCAACAGGGAGAAGAAGAATGAACAGCAGGTATACATAAGGGTTGATATAACCGCTGAACTGAATGTTATTAAAAAGCAATACCTGAAGCGCAATAAGCACGATAAAAAGGAAACCGTATCTGAGTACCGAATTGATCATTGGAAACGACTTTGAAGCTCAAGCTGTTCCTTCTTCTTTATATTTCCCACAACATCCACAAAATGAAGCCTCCTGAAATCAGTTGAAAGTTCAACTTTTATCGTGTAAAAATCACCTCCTGCCTTCTTAAAGTCACTTATTCTGCCGATCATCACCCCTTCCGGGAATATGGCCGAATAGCCAGTGGTCTCGACAGTATCGCCTACATTAAGGGGCACGTGCTGGGGGATCTCATTGAGAATGGCGTGACTGTAGTTTTTGCCGTCCCAGCTGAGCGAACCAAAATAGCCATTCTTCTTCAGCCTTGCACTTACCCTGAAATCGAGATTCAGCACAGACATTGCGATCGAATAGTTATCCGAACAGCCTACAATCACCCCTGCTATTCCTTCGTCTGATATCACTGACATGTCCGGGGCCACACCGTTAAGCCTCCCTTTGTTGATGGTAAAGAAATTCTTTTGCCTGTTTGTGGAATTGTCTATTACAAGCGCCGCCGTATGAATATATTGCTGGTTTAGAGCCGTATCAGAAACTGAATGAAAAACAGCAGTGTCTTTTTTCATCATTGCCTGTATCCTGTTTTTCAATGCAATATTCTCAGCGGCGAGGCCTTCGTTGATCTGACCAAGGTGCAAATATGTCCTCGCATTGACGACTTTTGTCTCAATACCCTGGGTGACCCCCCTCAGTGTGAACATGACCCTTGTATTATGATAACTGTTACGGGTCACCAGGTAATAGAATGATATTCCTTCGAGTATAAGAAATATTAACAGGTGATTGTTTCTTGCCAGAAAATTCAGCAGATTCCTCATTCATCCACCGCACTTATCGCATCAGGAACGGAAATTTATCGACATTCTTCAAAGCAACGCCGGTGCCGCGTGCAACTGCATGCAACGGATCCTCAACCACGTTGAAGTGAATATTGATCTTATCCGACAACCTCTTGTCGAGGCCTCTCAGCAATGCACCACCGCCTGCCAGGTATACTCCTCTTCTGACTATATCGGCATAAAGCTCGGGAGGTGTCTGCTCGAGAACGCTCAGCAAAGCTGCTTCAACCTTGGAAAGCGATTTATCGAGGCAATATGATATTTCCTGGTATGATATCGGAATCTCGATCGGAAGGGCTGTCATGATGTTCGGCCCCCTTACAACGAAATCAGGTGGAGGATTGTCAATATCGGGAAGAGCTGCGCCTACAGCAATCTTGATATCCTCGGCAGTGCGTTCGCCGATCTTGATGTTATGCTGGTGGCGCATGTAAGCCTGTATGTCGGAAGTGAATCCGTCGCCCGCAATCCTGATGGATTTGTTGCAGACGATACCTCCGAGCGCTATAACGGCTATTTCAGTGGTGCCGCCCCCGATGTCAATGACCATGCAGCCTTCAGGTCCCTGCACATCAAGGCCGATACCTATTGCTGCAGCCATCGGTTCATAAATCATGTATACGTCACGGCCACCGGCATGTTCCGATGAGTCGCGCACCGCACGTATCTCAACCTCGGTGCTGCCGGAAGGAATACATATTACAAGCTTCAGTGAGGGTGAAAAGAACTTCGGCCCTTTGTTGATCATCTTGATCATGCCGCGGATCATAAGCTCGGCAGCATTGAAATCGGCTATTACGCCATCGCGCAAAGGCCTGATTACTTTAATGTTCTCGTGAGTTTTTCCGTGCATCTGCCTTGCTTCCTCCCCGATAGCTATCAGCTTGCCGGAATTTTTGTCTATCGCCACGATCGATGGCTCGTCAACAACAATTTTATCATTATGGATTATGATGGTGTTGGCTGTCCCCAGATCTATTGCAATCTCCTGTGTTAAAAATGAAAATAAGCCCATTATCAGTTTTACTTAAATATTTTTAGTGTTTGAAGTGTCTCACCCCTGTAAATACCATAGCTACATCATTCTCAGTGCAGTACTTTATCGAATCAGCATCGCGGACCGAGCCCCCAGGCTGTACAATAGCCGTTATCCCTGCCCGGTGTGCAAGTTCCACACTGTCGGCAAACGGGAAATAGGCATCTGATGCAAGAACTGCTCCGTGGAGGTCAAATCCGAATGTCCCGGCTTTTTCAATTGCCTGCTTCAGAGAATCGACCCGGGAAGTCTGACCTGTTCCACTTGCACAAAGCTGCAAGTTTTTTGCGAGAACTATGGCATTTGACTTCGTATGTTTTACTAATTTATTTGCAAAAATCAGATCCTGAATTTCATCATCATCCGGAACGCGTGGTGTGACAGGTTTCATCTGTTCCGCTGTTTCAGTGTTCAGGTCCTTTTCCTGCCAGAGCACTCCGTTAAGGAGCGACCTGAAAACCTGTGTGCTGCGGGCGGACTCCCTGCGTAGAAGGATTATCCTGTTTTTCTTTTGCTTCAGAATTTCAAGGGCCTCCGGAGTATAGCCCGGTGCAACTATGATTTCAAAGAACAGTTTATTGATCTCCGATGCGGTACCTTCATCAATTGTAACATTTGTTACAATCACACCTCCGTATGCAGAAACAGGATCACATGCAAGTGCATCTTTCCATGCATCTGCAGCTGTTTTGCGTGAAGCGACCCCGCATGCATTATTATGCTTGATTATTGCAAATGTTATTTCAGTGAACTCATCGATCAGGCTGAGCGATGAATCAAGGTCGAGAAGGTTGTTGTACGAAAGCTCCTTCCCATGAAGCTTGTCGAATGTTTCGTCGGGATTGCCATAGAATACGCCTTTCTGATGAGGATTCTCACCGTATCTCAGTGGGTATGAGCTGTCGATGCTCTCCCTGAATGCAGGTATCTGAGCAAGACGGTTGAAATATCCGAAAATCGCCGTGTCATAGTTCGATGAGGTCCTGAAAGCATGAGCCGCATACAAACGCCTGTCTTCAACGGATGTCTTACCTTTTTTATCGCGGAGAAGATTGATAAATTCAGGATATAACTCCCTGCCCGGCACGATGATCACATCGTTATAATTTTTAGCTGCAGCCCTTATCAGGGAAATGCCCCCGATGTCGATTTTTTCAATTATTTCCTCCTCGTCATCAGTCGACTTAAGTGTTTCCTCAAAAGGATAAAGATCTACGATCACGAGGTCAATCTCCGGAATTTTGTACTGATTCAGCTGTTCAATGTCACCCTTGTTATCCCTTCTTGCAAGGATACCTCCAAAGACGGAAGGATGAAGCGTTTTCACCCTGCCGCCCAAAATCGAGGGGTATGTTGTGAGGTCCTCAACTTTTTCTGCCGGAATTCCGAGACCGGTAATGAAGGTGTAAGTGCCGCCTGTGGAATATATCTTCACGCCCATGTCATGAAGCAATTTCACAATCTCGTCCAATCCCTCTTTATAAAAAACCGAAATCAGAGCGCTTTGAATTTTTTTGTCTCTCATTATTTGATAATTACGGTCGACTACAGACGCTTTTTACGGCGCCCTAAAAGTAGATATTTTTTTATTAACGCAAACTATTTCGAAAATATATGATATTAAGTTCCAAAAAATTATGGTTTGTCTTTTGTTAATAACTTTTCATTAGACGAACAATATATTTTGAAGTCAACCTTTGTGTTCCTTGTGTTAACCTTCGTGTCCACAAGGCATGCACGAAGGGCACAAAGGTTTTTTGATTATCTTTGATCTCTCAATTAAATTCGATGTATTTCAGGTTATTAAGAGAGAGCTTCATTTTTGCAATAAAGTCGGTAATCGTCAACCGCCTGAGAACATTCCTTTCACTTTTCGGGATCAGCATAGGCATCTTCTCGATCATCTCGGTTTTTACAGTGCTCGACTGGATGGCCAATTCCATTCGCGAGAGCATCTCCAGCATGGGAGATAACGTTATATATGTCCAGAAATTTCCCTGGTCATTCAATCCCAACCTTGCCTGGTGGGATATAATTAAATGGCCCACGCCATCGATGGACGACTACCAGGCCGTAATTAAAAAATCCACCAAGTCCGATGCTGTCTGCCTTCTGGCATCACAGCATGTGACAATGAAATATAAGAACAACCTTGCCAACGATATCACCATAGCTGCAGTCACACCTGATTTCGAAAACATACGTTCTTTCGACCTGGATAAGGGAAGATATTTTTCATCTTATGAAGGCTCAGCGGGGAAAAACATAATTGTGCTCGGGGCAGAGCTGGCAAACAGGCTTTTTGAAGATCAGAATCCGGTAGGTCAGACTGTTTCAGTGTCGGGTTACAGGGCTACTGTGATCGGGGTGCTGAAAAAGGAGGGCAAAGGTGGCATAAGCGACAATGGCCTTGATGAGATTGCGGTCATCCCTTTCAACTTCGGGAAATCATTCATAAACATGCGCAACAGGTTTGTCAATACTCAGCTGATGATCCGTGCCAAGGCGGGTGTGGCAATAGATGAGCTCAGCGACGAAACCGTAATGATCCTCAGGGCGGCAAGGAGGATCAAGCCCGATGAGGTCAATAATTTCTCGGTCAACAAGGCAAGTCTTCTTACACAGGGTTTTAATGCGGTGTTTGCAGGAATTAACCTTGGAGGATGGGTTATCGGCGGCTTCGCGATTCTTGTTGGCGGATTCGGAATAGCCAATATAATGTTTGTTTCAGTGAGGGAGAGGACGAACATTATCGGCATCCAGAAAGCGCTAGGTGCAAAAAGATCTTTTATCCTTCAGCAATTCCTTATTGAATCAGTGCTCTTGTCTGTTGCAGGCGGACTTATAGGGCTTTTGCTCATATATCTCGGGACAATCGGGATCAACTATTTCTTTGACCTCGACATGCATCTGACCTTCGGCAACTTCTTCCTGGCAATTTTCATCTCGGGATTAATAGGAATCGTTGCAGGCTATGCACCCGCCCTTTCAGCAGCAAAAATGGATCCTGTTGAAGCTATAGGATATTCATTCTGAAACCGAGAACCTGCTTATCCATTCCGTAAGCTCAACAAATTCCCGTACAGAAAGCTGTTCAGCCCTGAGCCCGAAAAACCTGTTATCCTCACTGGTAAGCCTGAAAGACGATCTTATGGAATTTCGAAGGGTTTTCCTTCTCTGGTTGAACGCAGCTTTCACGACCCTGAAGAATAATCTTTCGTCACAATCAAGCTTTACTACATCGTTTCGCCTGAGCCTTATCACCCCCGACTTGACCCTGGGCGGAGGAAAAAAAACATGTTCCGCAACAGTGAATAGATATTCAGTCGAATAGAAAGCCTGCAGCAGAACACTCAAAATGCCATAGGTTTTTGAACCCGGAGAGGCACAGATTCGCTCTGCAACTTCCTTCTGAAGCATTCCGGCAATTTCCGGGACAAGGTTGCGGTATTCAAGTATCCTGAAAAAGATTTGCGATGAAATATTGTAAGGAAAATTGCCGATCACTGCCAGCTTCCCCGGAAATTCATCCGCAAGGTCCAATGAAAGGAAATCTCCATGTATTACTTTGAGACCGGGAAAATTTTCCTTAAGGTAACTGACTGACTCACTATCAATTTCAATCACCCTGAAATCCATGAAATTCATTTCCTGCAGGAAGTGCGTCAGAACCCCCGTTCCGGGACCGATCTCAAGCACCGATATATATCCTTCCCCGGAAAGAGTCGATGCAATGCGCGCCGCGATGTTCCTGTCCTTAAGGAAATGCTGGCCAAGACTTTTTTTTGGATGTACCTTCATCATTACCATGGCAGGAATTCCCTGCCGAATTTCTTAAGGAATGGAAGCCTGAGGGTTTCAATGAATTTCACCAATCTCTTCAGCCAGTTGTAATACAGGGCAATAAAAAGGAAACCCGACATCAGCCACAGAACAACGACATTAAAGATCAGCGTATCTATCTTCAGGCTTCCCAGCTGCTTGTAAGGTGCAAAGAAATGTGCCCTGCCGTATTTCGACCCGGGTTTCATAAAAACCGGATCAGCCTTCTGTATCAGCCTTCTGCCCGTATCATAAATTTTAATTGCGCTCAGCCTGTTAAGTACAATGTTTGCAAGGTTTTCATTATAATTCCTGCTGCGCATTATCATAAACCTCAGTTCTCCCATTTGCCCTGCCATCTGTTTATATAAAAGATCCTTCTCCTTTGTGGCAATATTGCTTTTCTGCCTGAACACTCCCCTGAGGCTGTCAAGGTAAGTCCTGATGTTACCCGCAATATTTTCATCGTATTCTCCCGAGTTGAATTTGTTTATCCAGCTCCCCGGCATCACACCTGAATATTCTACCAGTTCATTCAGATGGTATGCGAGCTTCTGAAAATCGTAGTAATTCTTCCTGCCGGGTTGCATTATTGTGCTGACAGGCTCGCTTGCAATTATCTTCAGTGAAGGAACAAGGAAAGAGGCATACCAGTCATTCTGGCTTATATCCATATCGAATTTGAAGAAAGGCTTTTCAAACCTGTTCCGCTTAAACTGTTCGACTGTAAGAGCTTCGTAAGCCCATCTCGTGGCCATAATGTCTCCTACAACCGGGACATAGACTTTCCTTGTTATGGACTTATGAAGGTCGTCGAACTTGATCATCGCTCCGCCGAGCAGCAGCTGGGGCACCAGTATGAGAGGTATCAGAATGTATATACTTACAGCCGTCCTCATTCCTGCAGAAATATTCAGTCCGAGCATGTTACCGAAACAGGCCGTGGAAAACAGGATGATCCATTGCGGCAGCAGCATTCCCCTTACCTCAAGTATGAAGCTGGAGATTACTACAAAAGCAAGAGTCTGAATTGCTGAGAGAGCAAAAAGGAAGTTGATTTTTGACACAAGATAGCTGAGCCTGCTCAGGTTCAGGAATTTTTCCCTTTCAAGCAGTTTCCTGTCGCGGAAAATCTCCTCGGCACTGACTGTAAGCCCCATGAACAGAGCGACTACAATCGACATGAAAAGGAAGACCGGGTAGTTCTTGTTTGCCTCGAAGGTGTAAACCGAATCCTCGGCATATTTTGAAATGTAGCCCAGAATAAAAGCCAGGAGAGGCGCCTCAAGCAGGTTGATAAGCATGTACTGCCTGTCTGCAATCTTCCTTGTGATGTTCCGCTTTATAAAGATCTTTATCTGTTCTATCCTTTCAGGCACCCTGAAATTGCTGACAGGCACTTCGATCTTACCCGGTTCACCCGGAAGCTGAGGCATCATTTTCTTTCTGTACTTCTCATACCACTCCCTGGGGCTGACCTGTCTCTCCTTTCCGGGGAGGCCCGAGTTGTCGATTGTCTTAACCTCGATTATGTGGAGCATATTGTCCGTTTCGACGTTGCCACAATTAGGGCATTCGCTCTCAGCAGCATTTGCCTGTGAAGTTTCAGTTTTGAAATATACAAGTGCTTCAATGGGATCTCCGTCGTATACCATGTAGCCGCCCTTGTCGAGAAGCCACAGCTTGTCGAACATCTTTAAAATATCCGATGAAGGCTGATGAATATTTGCAAACACCAGTTTCCCGCTGAGCGCAAGATCCCGGAGAATGGCCATTACCTTTTCGGAATCGAATGATGAAAGGCCTGAAGTGGGCTCATCGACGAAAAGTACCGCCGGTTCCCTCATCAGTTCAAGTCCGATGTTTAGCCTTTTCCTTTGTCCGCCGGAGACTTTTTTATTCAGCAGGTCCCCTACCTGGAGATCTTTTATTTCATAGAGATCGAGCTTTGTGAGGACATCATCTACAGCCCGGTTAATCTGCTCTTCGGTATAATCCCCGAAACACAGCCGTGCATTGAAATACAGGTTCTGGTAAACTGTAAGCTCCTCGATAAGCATATCATCCTGGGGCACAAAGCCGATCAGTCCCTGGAGCTTTTCAGACTCGGAATTGATATCATATCCATTAATAAAGAGATGCCCCGATGTTGGTCTTATTTTACCATGAAGCAGGTTTATCATGGTCGTTTTTCCGACACCGCTGCCCCCCATGATGCCAATGAGGTTGCCCGATTCAACCCTGAAGTTCATCTCACGGATACCATTTTCGGAATTTTTGAAACGGTACTCTACATTATGGCCTTCAAAGACAACCTTCTTCGGGAATCTTGCCGAAACGAATTTCTTGTATATGCGGGAATAATAAATCGGATCTATCCCCTGTCCCTTGATGTTTACACCCCTTTCGAGCAGGTAAGGCCTGAAAGCGATTATATCCCTGCCTTTAAAATACAGGATCATCGGGCCATCGTATATGAAAAGCAGCGTGCCCGTGGTCTCGATGTGAAGCACGGCCATATGCCCCTTAAAGCCCTTGACCTTCATATGGCGCCATTTGTCGTAATTTTTATAGGCACCTTCTATTGAATACTGCGGATCGTCGCCTTCTATTATCAGGATGCAATCTGGTGAAACCTCGTCATAAGATCTTCCGATCATGAACGAGGTTGAATTATCATATTCCTTCCGTGAAATATTAAATGTCCGCGCAACAATGTCGATGATCGTTTTTTCCTGCTGGGAGATCATTCCATCCTCGAAAGCAAATTCGATCAGCTGAAGGAACACGATCATCCTTTCTTCCAGGAAAAGTCCCTTCTTGATCTGCCGGCAGATATTTGTTATCTGGAATGAGATAAGTGAATCCTCGTCAGACAATTCCGACTTGTCGACACTTTTAAGCTCGTTCGAATAAAACTCAAGGTTATTCTCAAAAAGTGAAAAATACTCCTCTTCGAGCTCGCGGTTCAGGTAACGCCTCAGATAGCTCCGAAGGATCTTTCGTCCCCTCGAGGAAATTCCGCCCGGGTTCACGGTCGAGATGATCGCGAAGATGTGAATTAATGCAAGCAGTACGGATTCCCTCATATGAACTGATCATAAAAAAAAGACCGCAAAGCAGAGTCTCTTTGCGGCCTGCATAACACTAAAAGACTATTGCACTATTTTCGTTCTGATCTCCTCCATCGCTTTCTTGATATCCTGGATATCCTTCTCAGTGAGGCTTGTTCCAAGCCTGTCATAGACGCTCTTGATCGGATCAAGCATTTTCACAAAGGCGGCTACGCTCGGATCTGAAAGATACGGCTGGGTAATTTCAAGATAGGTGTTGAATGAACTCTTCTGCTCGAGCAAAGGTTTGGAGATGGTGGAAACATTGTATGCTGCTTCTGAAACATTGGTCGTGAGATACATGCCTTCAACCCAGGCTCCTCCAACGACAAGCAAAGCGTATGTCTGCTGTTCGTTGTCGAAGAAATATGCATAGGTCTTGTTGAAAGCATCGGTGAGAATGCTTACAAGCCTGTCCTTATTATCCATGTTGGCTTTAATGCTGTCGTACCAGCCTTCGTCGTATATCTTCGACATGTTCAGCTCGTTGGTCAGCGTACGGATAGCTCCAAGATAATTGTAGGTCTCCTGCGGCATGTTATAAAGAGTGGCATAGCTGAGGTCGGCACCAAAAGCTCCAAGATTGATCGCTTTTTTCTCAGTGCTGAAATACTTCTTTACATTTTCAACGGGATTGGTGATGCCGATCTGGTAACCGACTTCGAGGTCCGTTAGGATCTTGATAACCTGTGCTGATGTAGGAAGCGGATAAACATTCTGTTTAATCTGCTCGGGGACTTTCTGAACATTACTGCTTTCAATCGAATCCCTTACCCTGTCAGCCTCCCTCTGTGCTCTGCTTTTACAGGAAGTCAGACCGGCTATGCTAATGATCAGGAATGAAACAAATAGACCTGCAAAAATCTTTTTCATTGTCAGTCAGTTTAAATTTTAATATTATCGTAAATTGAGTATAAAAGTAAACAAATTAATTAAATAAAGATCATCCA
>DATGWQ010000221.1:0-36282 GCA_035299385.1 Bacteroidales bacterium
CCATCATCGGGCGATGCCTGTTCAGCCTTCACCCATACATCGTTTGCACCGGCAAGCACGAGCCCGGACCTCATAAGCGGATTGGAGTTGTTCACAAAGCTGCTCACTCCGAAACCTCCCCTTGATGCTCCCCTGAATTCCACAGCTCCGTACTCGACTTTTTCCTTATTCTCCTCAAACCTTATGTTATTCGGATCATCGAAAAAGAACCCGTGGGTGGCAAGGTGAAGAAAATTATAATTGCCTGCATTCTGCTTGAAGAACGTTTCAGTTGCATTGTTGTCAGTAAGGTATTGCACATTGAAGCTTCCTTTTTTAAGAATGGTGTTGATAGCATCTCCTTCACTCTTTGTACCTTCGAGGTAACCCCAAACCCCGGATTGCGAATCATTGTTGCTGTATCGGATCCCGCCAAATATCAATGCTGACTGGTTTCCTTCAACCAGCCCTGACCTGTTTGGAATGTTTCCGGTGCTTCCTTCAACCTGTATCCTGAGTTTATCGCACAAATAAGTATTCGAACCATTGCTTATGGCAGGGAAAGAAATCCTGAAAAGCAGCCCCGATGGCGAGATGTACACATTCTTTATTCCTTTCAGATATTCTTCGATGGGTTTCCAGATCAGGTTATAAAGCCTCGCATCGGATCCTCCGTAGATCCTGTTGATGATGTCGTTGCTGTTGAGGCCGGTGGAGCCTATCACGCTTTCGAGCTGATCTTCATTGAAAAGCTTTACCATTTCGGGGTATTTCGAATCTGCCCTGACGATAAGCGCGGCATAGGTGACAGCATCTCCCCCGTCCTTTTCCTGTTTTTTAAAATCAGTAAACTCAATTGCTGCTTCGTCCGGCTTCAGACTTTTTCTGACGTCTTCCCAGGTGATCTGCTGCCCTTTCCTGTAATCACTGAAATCCTGGGATTTCCCAACCAGCAATTTTTCGAGATCATTCGCCTGCTTCTCCAGTTCAATAAGATTTTTTGCCCTCAGCTCGACCGGGATCGAATAAATAGCCGATATCTCTTTCTGCAATGATATCCACTGATCGTATAGTTTCAGCAGTTCAGGATCTTTGCTTCCAAGAATTGCCACCCGCATTGCAGTGCTTGATTTAAGCATTAATCCCTTATTTAAAAGGATGTTGTTATAGGTGTGAATGGTAATTGCAGGGTTATCTTTTTTTCTTTTCAGGCAATAAGCGGTAAAGGAGTTGATATCGGCGAGACGTGTTTGATAATACATTTCCTTTTCCGTTTCGGAAAGAAAGGAAAAGTCCTGAAGCGTCTTGTGATTAATGGCATTCATGTATTCAAGAGTCATCTCTTCCTCAACTTCGATGTAATCGATTGCGGCGTAAGCCATAATCAACCCTTTCAATGCCGCTGTGTACGCAGGATGATACTCACCGACAGCCTTTTTCAGGTTGGATCCCTTTCCCAGTACCATCTCGACAAGTTTGTTTGTTATCCCATCACTTTCAGCCGAAGAGTTCATGTTAGAATATTCTGCCGAAACGTCATTGATCATCTTGACTTTGACAGGTATCATCACGGGTCTTATAACCGGACGCTCTTCGTGTTCGGAACTCAGTGCGATCAATGCAGATGACTCCATCTTGTTCATCATTGAAATAACCCGGAGTGACATATTGGCGTCCATTGACTGGTTATAGTACAGCTGAACTGCTTTCTTTTTTTCGCCGTTCATGAGGTACCAGAAAGAGAGGTTGGATTTTATTGTGAAGCCATCGGTGTGCTGGTTAGGGCAGTTCACAGAGAATATTGAATCTGCTTTATGGTACAGCTTTCCGGACCTGGCATGATTCTCCCGGTTTTTATTCTCAGCCGTGGCATAGTACTCTTTCGAGATCAGCACCGTTGCCATATTGTTAAGAAGAATGGCATAATACTGGCTTTTTTGCTGAAAGCTGCCTTCGAGGATCTTTTTGGCATCATTGAGCATTTTCTCTGCCCTTGCATAATTTCCCACATCATGATAAAGCGCTCCAAGATTATTTATGCAAATTCCTGAACCTGTGCTCACCGCTTCATCACCGGCCGTATAGATGCCGGTGGCTTCGACAAGGCATTTCTCAGCCTGCTTATAATTCCCGGAATTAAAATAAAGCACTCCCAGGTTATTCAGAGCTGCTGCATATTCCGGACTATTAATTCCGAATTCGGTGGCGGAATTTGAGACAACTTCCAGCAACAATGCCTCTGCAACAGGAAGGTTACCTATATCATTGTTATAAACGGCCTCATCTGACTTGTTTATCATCCTTGCATATTTGCCCTTTTCTCCAAGAGCAGTATTTACCTGGTCAGCCTTCTCAAAATATTCCTCTGCCTTTTTAAGGTAAACCATATCATTTACAGAGACACCCATATCATAATAAACTCCTCCAAAGCAGGAAAGAGTTTTTGCGTAAGCGGCACTCCCTGGTCCGTTTATCTTCAGTGATTTCTTGTCGGCTTTCTTTACCTGCAAGAGCGCCTCCTCGTAATCTCCTGTTCGCCTGCAGATCACAGATGCATTCTCGAGTGAAGCAACATAGGCACGTTCATCATTTGTCTTCAATGACTCCCTTAAGGCTACCTCCTTTAAAATGAAAAACTTCGCTTTTGCAAAGTTTCCAAGGTGAAAATGCAAAACAGCAATATTATCAAGCGCTTTTGCATATTCAATATTGTTTTCACCCTGGGCGCCTCTTATTATTGCCATTGATTCCTCAGCGTAATAAAGCGCTGAGTCAAGCCTGCCTCCAAGCAGGTGTTTCATCCTCTGTTCGTCTGATTTTTTCCATAGCTGTGCATTCCCTGCTGTGAATGCTAAAAACAACAGGAACAGAATTGTATTAAACCGGCGTGACATAATTTTTTCTGTCAATTTATAAAAATAATGAAAACGGTTCACTATTTTTAAATCAGAGATTTCTGCCTTGCCTTAAACCTGACCTCGATGAAAAAAGAACTGATTCTCTTAATGCTTTTGCTGGTATCAGTTAAAGCCGTATCACAGGACACAATTTTCGTAAAATCCGGTGAAGTTATCCCTGCAGTGATAATTTCAAAAGACAACACTGAAATAAAATATAAGAAATTTAGCCAGAAGGAATCTGCAGCAATATATTCTGTTTTTGTGAGCGATGTAAAAAGCATTCACTACAGCGACGGTATTGTTGCCGATTATACAGAAACACAGGTTTTGAGCAAAGGGCCCAAAAGGCCTGTGGAACTGGCGCCGATGATGGGTATCGGGAAATTAAGTATCGGCATGAGTGCAAACCGGTTCAGCAGAAGCACTTCTGATGAGCTCACTAAATTCTGGCAGGTCAATCCGTTTCTGAAAAACACCACTCCTGTCAGCAGTAATCCCGGATATTATGCATTGGAGTTAAGGATGAACATGGTGATGGGCCGGTCCCTCAGGAACTGGATAGGAACCGGTCTGGAGCTGATATTTACACCGGATGATGCCATTTATGCAAATAGTACAGATGGCAGAGATGAGATAAATCTGCACGGTTTTTATTATAATATACCTTTGTACTACGGTCACACAATCAATCACAAAAAGAATCTCATAGCTATTTTCGAACCAGCATTGAATCTTGCATTCTTCAGCGGGAACATAAAGGTGGATGGCGATGACGGCAAGATATCGTCAAACCTTGGTACGGGTATGAACCTGGCCTTTGGTGTCGACTGGTTGTTTTCAAAAAGGTTTCATGTCAGCCTAAGGGCAGGCCAGCGTTTCCTGAAAATCAAAGAATCACATAAAGATGAGACCAGCTCAAGCGGCTATTCTTCCTATTATACCAACCCGCCTGATAAAGACTTCCTTACAATCAAAGTGAATGGCCCCTATGTGAGCGCTGGTCTTTACTGGTCAATGTACTACAAGATGAAGGGATTCAGGATGGAATAGCTCAGAACCGAAGTGCAACACCAACGCCCTGTCCCGAAATTTTGAAATCAAGCTTATAGGAAACCGGCTTGTTCGCACCTGAGTTGTAGAGATCCACCGATCGCCTGATCTTTTTCTTGCCACTTGAAGCAAGTACTATCCCTGAAATAACAAGTCCGCCTGAAATTGCCAGCGCAGTACCGAGTATTGTCATCTTGCTATCTCCTTCCATTTTATTGGTAACCAGGTTTGCCGCCAGACAAGTCCCAATTATCCCATATGCACATGCATTGCTTGAATTACACTGTTTATGCCCCTTTGTATATAGTTCAAGGGCCTGCTGATTATCTTCCATTATTGTCTTTACCTGCCGCGTGGACATGACTCTGCCGTCCTGCAGTACATATCTCTTTTTAACAGTCAATGTCTCACTGGATGGTTGTTCTGCTGATAATTCATCTTTAGCCGGAGTTACAACATTATTCGGCTGATTTTCTTTGGCAGTCCTCGCTTTCTTGCTGTATTTTACCGATTCCACTTTCGTTTTATCGATCGAATAAAGCGGACCTGTCGCATTTTCAAATTCGCGGTATTTTATAATGTCAGGTGTTTCCTCGGTGATTATGACTTTAAGCTCCCTTCCGCTTTTAAGCATAAGCACATCCTGGGCATGAAGTGATTCGATTCCTGATAAAAGAATCAGGACGACCGGAAGCAGCATTTTTTTTGCTATCTTAATAAATAACATAACTCTTGGTTTTAATATAATACCGTGATTTTTCTATAATTTCTTTCCCTCCTTTATTGCCTTGAGCACTCTTTCGGGTGTCATTGGCATGTCGTACAATACTGCTCCTGTGGCGTCAAATATTGCGCTGGCAATTGCTCCTCCCATACAGATGATTGCAGGTTCCCCTCCACCGTGTGGCGGCTGATCCATCCTGTCGAGTATTACTGCATCTATGTCAGGCACCCAGCTGAATTTGGGAATGTTATAAGTATCCCAGTTCTGCGTAAGCATGTTGCCTCCTTCGAAATCCAGCTCCTCACTGAGTGAATACCCCATTCCCATTGTAATACATCCCTCGATCTGCATCAGGGTTCCGAGCGGGTTGACGCACATTCCCATGTCCTGGGCACAGGATGCTCTTACAACCTGTACATGCCCCGTATTTTTATCGACTTTAACCTCGACCATGACTGCAACAAATGTATCAACATCCGTTCCGAGAGCAATTCCGTACCCGCGACCGCTTGGCCCTTTGGCAGGCGTGTATCCGAACTTTTCAGCTACAGCCTTCAGTACCGGGATCATCCTCTCATCCTTAAGATTGTTCAGGCGGAACTCTACCTGGTCTGTTCCTGCTGCTGCAGCCATCCGGCAGATCTGCATCTCGCGTGCAAACGTATTGTTACTGTTTCCGGGAGCGCGCCAGGGTCCTGTCGCAAAAGGATGAACCTGCGGATCACCCTCACCCTGGTCATAAACTGTGGTTTTCTGGTGAGGCACATCATATATTGTCTCTGCTCCCCTGTCACCGCAATAATACGTGCTGAAATCCCAGAAAGTGATCTTTCCGTTTTTATCAATTCCTGACTTGACTATGTTCAATGCGGCCGGCCTGAGGGTATCAAAAAAGAATTCCTCATCCCTCGCCCAGGTTACCATTACCGGTTTTCCAGCAGCTTTCGTCAGCCTTGCTGCAACAACAGCCTGAGGGTTGTCGCCTTTCCCGCCAAAGCCGCCGCCGACGAATGGTATTATAACACGCACTTTATCGGGTGTTGTTCCCAGCTCCTGGCAGATCTGGTCGCGTACAAGGAAAGGGGTCTGGGCTGAAACCCAGACTGTTATCTTTTCACCTTCCATTGTTGCGACAGCCGCATGGGGCTCAATGGGAGAATGTGAAACATAGCCATCGTAGTATACTGATTCGATTACTTTCGCAGAGCCTTTCCTTCCGGCTTCAATATCTCCCTTATTATTGATCACATTCCCTTTTTTTGCAGAACGGAGATAGTGGTCACGTACGTTCGCAGTATTCACATCAATCTGAACAGGAGCGAATTCAGCCTTCACCTTAACTATTGCCTGGTCAACAGTATCCCTGTCCTCGTGAAGCAAAGCAACGAGCTCCTTATCCCTGACAACCCTGATGCCTCCGATTTTTTCTGCTTCCGAGGTATCTGCCGAGATAAGCTTTGCACCATATTGAACAGGCCTGACAATTCTTGCGAAGAGCATCCCCGGGAATTTGAAGTCACCCGCATATTTTGCTTCACCGGTCACCTTCTGGATGGCATCGACCCTGTGATGAGGCTTGCCGATGACCTTAAAATCTTTTGCTTCCTTTACTTTCGGATTTCCGATAACTGATTCCTGTATCCTCTTTCCCTTTGTAAGTCCCGCGTAGCTTATGCTTTTTGAATTATCTTTTGTATCACTTACGACGCCGTTTACCACCTGCAGCTGCTCAACCGGAACCTCCAGCTTTTTGGATGCCGTCTGCAGAAGTATTTCTCTGGCTTTCGCCGCAGCCTTTCTCATTTCCGGGCCGAATTCCCTTATGGAAGTTGATCCCCATGTTCCGCCGTCCCAGGGGCAGAGATCTGTGTCTCCCATCACCATTTTGACATTCTCAAAAGCCACATCGAGCTCATCGGCCATCATTTGCGCCAGTGCTATCAGGGGGCCCTGTCCCATTTCTATCTTTCCCGTATAGCAGGTCACCATCCCGTCTTCAGAGATGTGAAGGAATGCATTGAAGTCATCCGGGAGTGAATCGAGAGGAAGAGAAGGCGAACCTGCCTTGCGGCATCCGGTCAGGGGAGTGAAAATGATGACCATGCCACCTCCAAGGTACTTGAGGAAATCTCTTCTCTTCACAGAAAGAGTTCTCTTGACGTACGCATTTTCTTTTAATCCGGGCTTTATCTTTTTCATAATACAGTTCCTCCGTTTATTTTTGTTGCAGCGCTTTCGACAGCCTTAATGATGCGTATATGGGCCCCGCACCGGCAGAAATTTTCTTCCATTCCTTCGATAATCTGTTCACGTGAAGGATGCGGATTTTTTATCAGCAATGCGACGGCATTCATTATCATCCCGGGGGTGCAATAACCGCACTGAAGAGCATCATGATCAACAAATGCCTGTTGCACCGGGTGCAGGTTACCATTGGTGGCCAGTCCTTCGATCGTAATTATATTTTTGCCAGCGACATCACTGACCGGTATTGTGCATGACCTGACAGCTTCCTTGTCGATTATAACAGTACAGGCACCGCAAAACCCGCTTCCGCAGCCATATTTGGTACCTGTAAGGTTGAAGTGATTCCTCAGAACCCAGAGAAGAGTGCGGGTCGGATCAGTCTTTAGTTCAGCCGTTTTCCCGTTAAGCTGAAAAGTGATGGTTTCTTGCATGGAGTAAATTTTTATGCTGAATAGGTTTAAAGATAAATATTCCCGGGGATAAAAAAAATTCCTTTCCTGCGCCATTCATGGTGGGCAGGAAAGGAAAATTTCAATGCGTGTTATTGCTGCGGAAGTTGCTGCTATTTTGGGATGTTATTCCCATTCAGCCAATCCCGGACTGCGGACCATACCTCAGGCTGGACCATATCGAAATGCCAGAATCCGATACCGGCCAGTTTCTGGTCATCGACGATTCTGAGCTGCCAGCTTATTGCCCTTGCGTCGGCGGCGAAGTATAGGTGCGGCTTCCCGTCGTTTGCATTGACATACCTGTAAAGGGACATTTTTTCATACCACAGCCAGCGGTAATCGGCCTGGCTCCCTTCCTGCACCCTGGGTTTTCCCGTCATCTGCCGGCCTTTTCCGCCAGGTGTCATATCGTAATCATTTCCGTAACCCGGAAGTCCCAGGATGAGCTTTTCTTTCGGAATCCATTTCTGCAGGAGCTGCATGGCTTCGCGGTTATAGGGATAGGTGCTTGTCGGCGCTATACCATCAGCAGCATTTCCCATTGGTGAATAATATGCATCATAGCCCATTACCCGGACCAGGTCGCATGTTTCGGCAATTACATCCGGCTGGTGAAAGACATCGACATCGCCCTTGTCGAACAGGCCATGCCACAAACCGACACAGATCGAAAGCTTTTTCCCTTTCGAATGAAGCTGACCCGACAGCTCCCTCATAAATTTTGTATACCGCTGCTGATATTCAGTTGGTATACTCTCAAAATCCAGGTCAATTCCGTCATACCCGTTTTCTGTGCACAGCTTAAGATAGTGGCTGATGGACTCCTCAATTTTTGCATCATCTGAAAATTCAGATGGATCGTGTGCTCCTACAAGCTTGTAAACCTCGATCCCCATCTCGTGAAATTTATCAAAATACGATCGTTCAGGATCCGCCGATTTTCTCGTATGCAGGCTGACAGAAGAGATTATGTCTTTAAACGGTTCGAGCTTTTTCCAGTCATTCTCATCGCGGTACAGTAGCCAGGGAGTGACGATCCTGGAGTTTTTGGCAGGCTCAGAAGTTTTTTTTGCTGTTGCACACCCGCCCAAAGGCAACAGAAGCATTACTGCCAGAAATAACAATACTTTTTTAGTCATAAGTTTTCCCTTTATTTTTTGATCCAGACGCCGCTAAGATATTCAAAATTGAACCACTTGCACCCCTCACTTGTCTTATAATAGATTTCCTTGATCATGAATTAATTGAAGGCTGAGTTAAGAGTTGGAGATGACATTATTTTCAAACAAAAGAACCAAATTTTTGATCCTGCTGATTGCTGTACATCTCGTATTCAGTACATCGTTCTCGGATAAATCCGATGATGATATTGTAAATACAGAAAGGGCCTGCGCTTTACTGGCTCATCTTGAGAAAAAAGCATTTTACGAGGCGGTTACGGGCCGGGTCATTGATTCAGCCTTAAAGTACATCGGTGTTCCGCACATAATGGGGGGAACATCGTACAGTGGAATGGATTGTTCAGGCCTCCTTGTCACTGCATTCGGTGAAAATGGCATTTATCTGCCTCACAGCTGCAAGGCGCTTTCGGCCTATGGAATCATGATCAGAGAGAAACAGAATCTGATAAAAGGTGATCTGGTTTTTTTCAAGGATACCTATAAATCCGATCAATATGTTACTCACACGGGGCTTTATATCGGAGAGGGAAAATTTGTTCATAGCTCATCAAAAAAAGGTGTGACGATCACGAGCCTCGATAATCCATGGTGGCAGGGGAAATTTGCATTTGGGGCAAGGATTTTACAGGAACAAAGTTGATGATTTGAAATGGAAAGGGAAGTTCTGAAGCCGGCGGAGGATATCATCAATCTTCTGAATGAAGCACAGCATATAGCAAAAATTGGAAGCTGGGACTGGAATGTAGCCACCGGTGACATGTGGTGGTCAGATGAGCTTTACACTATCTTCGAAGTTGATCCTGCTGAATATACTCCGACATTCGAATCCAGCTTAAAATTTATACATCCAGAGGATGCAGGGGAATTTCAAAAGGCTGCAGTGCACTCCATGAATACAGGCGAAATGCTTGATTACCGCTTTAGGATTGTGACCAGCAAAGGAATAAAAGACTGCCACTCGAAGGCAAAGGTTTATCTTAATGAAAAAGGTGAGGCTCAGAGAATGACCGGGACATCCATGGATGTTACTGAAATGGTGACGATAGTTGAAGAGCTTAACTCAGCAAAGGATAAAGCAGAAGAGAGCGACCGGCTGAAAACAGCTTTTCTTCAGAACATATCTCATGAAGTCAGGACCCCTCTAAATTCCATAGTCGGTTTCTCTGAATTGATTACCGAACCCGGCCAGTCGCTTCAGAAGATAAAGTCATTTTCGAAAATCATCTCAGCAAACAGCAACAGGCTCATTTCAATTATTTCAGATGTCATTGAAATTGCAGAAATACACTCAGGACAGGTGAGGCTCGTTATTTCAAAATTCGATCTTATATCCTTATTCAGCAGGAGCGCCGATGCTTTTCGTGAGCTGTGCCAGTTGAAAGGCATTGAGCTATTGGTGAATAATTCCGTTGATGAAGATGAATCCATAATAGTTTCAGATAAGGGCAAGCTGGAAAAAATATTTTTGCACCTCATCGACAACGCGGTAAAATTCACCCAGCGGGGTTCGGTAAGAATCGACCTGAGTGTGGAAAAGAACATCCTCAGCTTTGATATTTCCGATACAGGTATCGGTATTGACGAGAGAGAGCAAAGCATTATTTTCGATCCGTTCCGGCAGCTCGAGACAGGATTGAGCAGGAGCTATGGGGGAACGGGGCTCGGGCTTACAATAGTCAAGGCATATGTCGAAGCGCTGAAAGGAACAATTTCCCTGACCTCCGAGCTGAACAGGGGCACATCGGTAAAAATCACATTGCCTGTCATCGTGGATCGTGTGTCAATACCTGAAGCACCTGAAAGTAATGTTCTGAATGATCATGTGAACACGATTCTTATTGCTGAAGATGAATACAGCAACTTCAAATACCTTTATGAACTCCTCCAGTCGGACAAAACCAGGATAATTCATGCAAAAAACGGCAAAGAAGCGCTGGATATCTGCAAGTCAAGCGATGTAGTCGATATGGTGCTGATGGACCTGAAGATGCCCGTAATGGACGGGACAGCCGCAGCCACTCTCATTAAGCAGTTGAGGCCGGAGCTTCCCATAATAGCTCAGACAGCTTACATCCCTGATGAGGATAAACTCAATTCGGTTTTCGATGACCTTATTGCAAAGCCGATAAACAGGAATGAGCTTAAGGACAAGATCAACAAATATATCTCAGTCCCGATCTGACATCCCGAGGGAAATCCTGCCATCCTGGGGCACAATTTTCAATGCATTGCCGGTTTTGATGAATCTGCCTGCCGGGGAGGTTACATGATAACCAAGTCCTTCAAAAACGCAGTCCACCCTTTTTTCTGAGATATCCCTGAATGGCAGCTCTGCACTTTCAGCAGCAGACAGCTCAAGATACCAGTTTTCATTCCCCTGCAGTTCCATTGTAATTTCTTTCTCGTCCATCTTTATCACAAGAGTGTCCGGGATACTGGTCAGGGGCCATGAAACCTGAAGCTTGCCGGGCTCATTTTCCGTAAACACAGGGTCTTTTCCTTCCACAGGCACATCCTTGCCGCCAACATTGCATTTCAGCCTCATCCCGGCAACAAAATCCTTTGTGCTCCACCTGTATCCGTCGACAAACGGGAGAGTGAAAAACTCGC
Organism: Bacteroidales bacterium; assembly: GCA_035299385.1. Taxonomy (GTDB): domain Bacteria; phylum Bacteroidota; class Bacteroidia; order Bacteroidales; family VadinHA17; genus LD21. The sequence goes on from DATGWQ010000221.1 coordinate 11,144, forward strand.
TGTACGTTGTAGTCAGAACTCCGTTTGTGGTAAACGAAGGGAGGTCCTCATCAAACAGATGAATGTCGCGTATCCTTAAATGATTGTTTTCCCACAGGAGGTTGGCCCTGTAATAACGGCTGTCGAACCAGGCCGTCTTCAGGTTGCCGGTATCGATATCCCTGCTCACCGTCATCGATGTGGCCGGTGTTGTTTTATAATGTTCCGTGAACCATTTCCCGGATTCACCCAGCGTCTCCACATTCAACCTGTTTTCATCCCTGAGCTTTGCTATGAGAGGCATCTGAATCCTGTAGCCTTTTTCCATCCTCCTCCAGGTGAAAGAATTTTCCTGTCCTGCCTGTACATAGTTGAATTCCAGGGATTCACCATCCACCAGCTGGCTGAAAAACCAGCTTACCCAGGTGGAATCGCCTCCGGCAGGTTTGTAAACCGGTTCAAGGGTCATCACACCCTGCTCGCCCGGGGGGACTCCCTTATCATACTGCCTTACAGGATCGCTGCCAAGCATCCTGAAAACAGGAACGGGTATCTGCTTCTCTTCAGTCTGTGCAGGCATGTATGAATTGAGCCTGCTGGGGTAATAAGCCTGATTCCAGTAGCCGCCCCAGACAGTGTAGCCGTCTGTTCCGATCTGGTCGCGGCACATGCATGAAGATGAAATTTTGTATTTGTCGCACAGGTAGCCGAGCGTGTGCGCATCGATGAACCAGCAGCCGACAGATTCAGGATAATAACCGAAGATCTTTTTAAAATCAGACATATATACATCCGCCAGCTTTTCACGTTCTTCAGGAGTATACCCGGTTGTGAATCCCACATTGGCATGCCAGTCCCATGGGTAGCGGCCGCGCCATTTCATCCCGGCGTTTTCGACGAGGGGCTGTGGTATCTCAAGCCATCCTCCTATCTCGAAAGTATCGCGCGGAAGGCTCTTCATCAGCTGCTGATAACGTGGGTCCATAAGTGCGTCATACTGCAGGAGGAAAGTACCCCTGAGCTTGTACTGACGCATAATTCTCACCTGCTCGACAACCGTATTGTACAGCACTTCTTCAGTGAACTCAGGTATCCTGGGCTCAAGAAGACGAACGAAATTAATTATGTTAACGATCCTGGGCTCTTCAGGGTTATTGTCATTTACGCTCTTTGTTTCGGTTTTTGAATCTTTGCACGAAAAAAAAGAGACAGGCAACAGAAGTATCAGGATTGCTAAATATTTTCTCATGGATGATTTATATTTTGACCTCAAACGGGGCAAAAGTAATAATCCGGTTTAAAAGAGCAATCTTCTGAACAGAGATTATCTGCTTAACAATTTTTTCACTTCGGGATTTCCTGCATAATCTGCCGCAGACTTATTCTCATTATCCTTCAATGATGGGTCAGCGCCTTTTTCGAGAAGGACGGAGACAACGTCTGCATGTCCGGTCTGTGAAGCAAGTATGAGGGCGCTGGTTCCGTCATCATTCTGCAGGTCCATGGCAGCACCATTATCTGCCAGTATTCTTACAATTTCGGGCTCGTCGTTCAGTGAGGCAATCATAAGAGAAGTGAACGTAACAATCTTTTTTTTCTGAAGCGGAGAGCTCTTGCCCGGTACTATCTTCACAAGCTCAGTATGGCCGCTCTCAAAGGAACATATAAGCGCAGAAATTCTGGGCGGTATCGCCAGGTCGAGAGGATCAATATCATTTGCTGAAGAGAGCCTTTCTGCCCTCATGGTACCCTTTACTGATGTCGAAATAAAGGCTCTCATCATTTTGTCACCGGCGCCTGACTTTTCCGGGTCAAGCATTTTCCTTATCATGTCCATCAGCTCTTCTGAAGCGTTGATGACCATAACATAAATCCCGTCCGGGCTTTCCCTTTCGGGTTCAGCGCCTGCATTCAGCAGGGCTCTGACAATATCGCTGTTACCTTTTAAAGCAGCAAGCAGGAGGGCAGTGGAGCCATCTGCGCTCTTTTTATGGATATCCGCACCTGAAGAGATAAGAAACCTGGCAAATTCGGCATGCCCGTTCAGGGCTGCAAGCATAAGCGCAGTGGTGCCCTCTTTGTTCTGCATATCAGCATTTGCCTTTTTTTCGAGCAAGGCACGGGCCACTTCCGTATAGCCTCCGAGAGCCGCCTGGGTAAGCGCAGTGGATCTGAAACGTAAATCCTGCGCATCGGGATCCGCACCATGTTCAAGAAGCATCCTGACGATATCGGGATATCCGTTCTGGGAAGCAAACATAAGCGCGGTATACCCGTCAATAGCCTGGAGGTCAACCCTTGCGCCATTGTCAAGAAGAAGCCTGACGATCTCAGCATTACCGTACTGGGATGCAAGCATCAGGGCTGTCAGCCCGTCTATAGCCTGAAGATTAGGATTGGATCCCTTATCGAGGAGGTGCTGAGCAATTTCCGGGTGATTACTGCCTGAAGCGCACATAAGTGCATTCACGCCATCAAGCGCCTGCCTGTCAATGTCCGCACCGCGCCTGATCAGTATCCTGCAAGCCTGCCTGTAACCCTTCGATGCAGCATACATCAGGAGGGTCTGGTCAAAATCATTTGTCTTATTAACCTTATCGGTGTACCTGGCTGCTACAAGAGTCCTCTGGCGGTCTTTCGTTCGTGCAATTCGCAACGTGTCCTGCCTTAGCAGGGATTGCGCCGATGCCTCCGGTGAAAAGATCAGCAGGGACAAAAGGATCATTAATGAACCTGCAGAAAATATTCTCTTCATGACGGTCTGAGTTACCTTCAATCAAATAATCAATATCAGATAACCGGAGATTGTTCAATAAAAAACTGAAGAGCTAATTAATATTTACATCAGCCGCCAAAATAACCCACGTAGCTCTCCAGATCATAGTTTTTGCACAATCCCCTGAATTCATCCAGCAACTCATTGCTGAACGGAACACCTTTGTCCTTCCTCTGCATCATCGTGATGTATTCTTTTTCACCGGCAGTGTAAATCCTGTCGTGGCCGGGCATTTTCCTCGCAGAACGCAGCTCACGAAGTATATTCCCGGTTGTCCGCATGAATGAGGAAGGCTCGGTAAAAGAGCTTATATCAACCGCGATGAAAAAATGGCCAAGGTTATACGGAACCTTTTTGCCATCTTTTATGCCCAGCAGCATTTTCAGGTAGGCGCCCTGCTGTAGCGCTGAAGAAAGTATCTCGACTACTGTGGTGTAGCCGTATCCCTTGTAACCGGCCGTTTCTTCTCCCGGCCCGCCAAGCGGATTCAGCGCTGCACGTCCTTTTACAAGATCATCCAGCGCTTTGCCTGAATCCGTTTCAGTATTGCCGTTTTCATCTATTACCCAGCCCGCAGGCATTTTCTTACCCTGCCTGGCATAAAGCTCAATTTTGCCTCGCTGGGTTATCGACGTGGCACAGTCGAGAAGGAAAGGAAACTCCTCATCAGTCGGCATTCCGAAAGTCATGGGGTTTGTACCCAGCATATTCTCAACTCCAAAAGTAGGAGCTATCGAGGGGCGTGCATTTGTTCCGGTGATCCCGATCATTTGCTTTTTCACGGCCATCAGGGGATAATAACCGGCAAAACCGTAATGGTTGGAGTTTCTTACCACAACCATTCCCATCCCGAATTTTGAAGCTTTCTCTATGGCCATGTTCATGGCATTGAAGGAAATGACCTGTCCCATGCCATTGTGACCGTCGATTACAGCAGTTGCAGGACTTTCCCTGACTATCTCATATGAAGTCACAGGATTTATTATGCCTTCCCTGATCCTGTCGAGGTAAATAGCCTTTAGCCGGTTCACGCCGTGTGAGTCGAATCCAAGCCTGTCAGCCTGCAGCAGGGTATCGGTAATGATACCTGTATCTTTCCCGGGGATGCCTGCCTGCTTCAGGATACGGTTAATGAATTCTTCCAGGATTTTAAATGACACATATTTCTGGCCAGTATCTTCCATTGCCTGAGATTTGATTGGTGGAAATCACATCAAACCTGCGACGGGATGTTGAACGGTTTTCTTCCCCCCTCAGGACGCGACAGGTAGTTGTTTGCTTCCTTATCGCCGACATATTTTTCCGTCTTGGAGTCAAATGTAAGCTTTCTTCCTGTACGGTATGCGGTGTTTCCCATATGCATCATCGCAGTGGAGATATACCCCTCTTCAATGTCCGCTATAAGATCCTTGTAATTACGGCTTTTGATGCAATCGACAAAATTCTGGAAATGAAAATCGATCCCGGCTTTCTGTATTTCATCCCTCCTTGTGTCAGGTTCCAGGTCAGCCTGGGTGATCGAGATCGATGGTTTATTTGACCTGTCCTGCTGCCTGCCTGTGCTGAATGCCGCCGTTCCTGTCTGACCATCCACTGCCGCTCTTGCATTCTCGCTGAGGTAAATCTGGAAACCGTTCTGCATTGTCGCATAGCCTTTTGTCCCCAGCCACAGGTTCCCCCATGGTTCATTCGGTGTCGGGAGGCTCCTCACTTCAAGCTCGAGTATCTGTCCGCTTTCATATTCAAATGTTGCAACCTGGAAATTCGGTACATTCTGATCCGATTCCTTATTATATGCAAAAAAACCTCCGCAGCATGCGATTTTGGAAGGATGACCCTTGATATTCATCCCCTGCCGGATGATATCCAGCGCGTGAATGCCGTTATTGCCGAATTCACCGGTGCTTGTATCCCAGTACCAGTGCCAGTTGTAAAAGAAATGATTTTCGTTAAAGGGTATCATTGGCGCAGGTCCCCTGAAAAGATCCCAGTTCACTCCCTGGGGAACGGGTCCGTCGGGCTTTCTGCCAATGCTCGGGCGTGAACGGTAGACGGTTCCCCTGCCTGCATATATATCACCGATAACGCCGTCCCTGAGCATCTGGATGGCCTTAATGTTAAGCCGCTCTGCCCTTCTCTGCGTACCGGCCTGGACCATCCTGTCGTATTTCCTTGCAGCCTGGACCATCTTCCTGCCTTCATCGATATTATATGAAACGGGTTTTTCAACATACACGTCCTTGCCGGCCTGGCAGGCATTTATGGTCATAAGGGCATGCCAGTAACCGGGAGCGGCAATCGACACTGCATCGATATCCTTGTTTTCCAGCATCTTCCGGTAATCGACATAAGTTTGTGGTTTCTCACCTCCGAGCTTTTCAATATCCTCGATAGCCTTTGGAAAAAGGTAATCTACACAGTCGCATATTGCAGCAACCCTGGTCTCTTTGATCTTAGTGAAATTTGCTGTATGACCCGAACCGCTATAAAAGCCGCCGCGGTCGTGCACCCCGATAACACCGACATTTATCCTGTCACTTGGCTTCACCTGCCCGAAACCTTTGATATATGCGGGAGCTCCAAACGCTATTCCCGCCGAAGCCATTACAGATTTTTTGATAAAGGTTCTTCTCTTTTCAGTTTTCATGATTATCCTCCTGTATTATTTTTAATAAAGTTAGTCCGGCTTTGTACCTATTGTAAATATAGAAAAAAGTTTCAGAACAAGTCAAATGAAGCGCACCCTTGAAAATACTATCATGATAATCAGAAATATATCTCAGAAAGGATATTCCCCGGAGGGATGCCCCTGTTTTTCAGAAGGTGAGACACGTCATATATCATGCTGCTGTTTCCGCACAGGAAAAAAAGCATTTCAGGCGAAATCCTGAAGGAAGGAAGAAAGTCAGTCACTCTTCCTTTTCTGCCTTCAGCTGCTTCCCGTGAAGTACAGATTATGTATCGTTTGGTTTCATACTCTCTCCGTTCATATGCCTCATCCCTGTACCTTATGCCATGAATAATCGTATAATCGATCCCCGGGTACGACCTTATAATGCTGTGAAAAGGTGAAATGCCAGTTCCCGTGGCGATGAATATAAATTTACGGGACAAAAGATCGTATGCTTCCGGCACAAAGGAACCGAATGGGCCATTCACCTGCAGCAAATCTCCCGGCTTGCAATACCTGAGCCTTACAGATACATTTCCAAAAGGGATCTCTTTCAGCAGGATCTCGAGATAGTCATCATTTTCACCGCTGTAGATCGAGTAATCACGCTGATCCATTTCGCCGGCAGGCCCGGCAAGGATACGCTGTCCCGCCCTGAAAATGATTTCCCCGCGTGTGAACCTAAGCACAAAAGTGCTTTCAGTCAGTGTCCGTACCTGTATAATTTTATGGATTCCTCCGGAATTTTCTGCCATTGTCGTGGGCAATAAAGAAACAAATTACTGGAAATTATATTGAGCTGACGTTTCAAGCCCTAACATTTCGTCAAAGTTTTTGTTGTAAGTGTATAAGTCAAAAGTCTAATTACTGTATGGAAAATCACGATTTTAGAATCCTGGACTGTGCGCTTATTGCCATTGCCACAGGACAAAAGGCACAGAACCTGCGTGAATTCCGGGATCAGCTGCAGATTGTTCATCCCGGATGCATATATCATCATTTCTGGGGCACACTGCTCCATACACGTTTTGATGATCCTGAATTCCAGAATGATTTTGCAATCTGGACATCGAGATACATGCACGACCTGAAGATATCTGAGAAACTTTCGATGGTCGATCCGGGTGAACACAGCAACATCGAGGACCTCCGCAGGGAAGTGCTCGAAATAGTCGAGGAAAGGCTTTATGAGAGCGACTATGTTCCCTGGGTGAAGCCCGGGGAGGAGTTTCACTTCATCAGGTCCCAGACGGTTATCTTCAATACGGGCAAATCGTGCAGTGACCCGCAGGAGTTTACGGGGATCATCCCGACAATGTCGCTCGGAAGCATTTTTTATCATTTCATCGATTCGCGCCGGAGGACAGCCGATACGAAAAATGATTTTTCCGTGTGGCTGGGCGGGTTCGGCGACAAATACAACGGCCTGATAGCCGAGCTGGATAATATCGACCCTTACTTTACGACACTGAGCGAACTTCGCGACGAAATAAATTATGTTTTTACCGATTATTTTAAAGGAGCTGCTTAATGGAAAATCTTCTTGAACAATATGCGCGTGTAGTAGGCAACGAGGTGATCGATCACCTGAGACAGCTTGCCGCCCCGTTGAGAGGGATGAAAATACTTCATATAAATTCGACCAAGGAAGGCGGAGGCGTGGCAGAAATCCTGAACCGTCTCATACCGCTTAAAAGAGAGCTTGGCATCGACACCGAATGGGATGTCATCACAGGCGAACGCGAGTTTTACCAGTGTACAAAGAAAATGCATAACTCCCTCCAGGGAAACAGGGAGGAAATTTCGCAGCATCTCTTTGACGTGTACAGGCACACCAACGCACAGAATTTTGACAGGCTAAGGTCGAAGCTTATGGAAGCCGATGTCGTTTTCATTCACGATCCCCAGCCTGCAGCCCTGCTGAGCCTGTGCAAAAACGAGAGGAAAGGGAAGTGGATCTGGCGATGCCATATCGATGTGAGCCATCCTTTCAGGCCGACATGGAAATTCCTCAAGGATTACATAAAGGATTATGATGCAAGCGTCTGGTCCCTTTATGCATTCGTGCAGCCGCTGGCACATCCGCAATACCTCATTCCTCCAAGCATAGATCCTTTGAGTGAAAAGAACGTTGAGCTTCCCGAAAAGGAAATAAAATATTTTCTCGACACATACGGGATCAAGCCCGGAATTCCGCTGCTGACCCAGGTTTCACGTTTCGACCGTTTCAAAGACCCGCTCGGGGTAATACAGGCTTACAGGCTTATTAAGAAACAGGTTCCGGTTCAGCTTGTGCTCGCAGGAGGAGGTGCATCCGACGATCCTGAAGGGCAGCAGGTTCTCCAGGAAGTTAAAGATTTTGCAAGCGATGATCCTGATGTGCATATACTGGAGCTTCCGCCCGATGCACACAGGGCTATCAACGCGCTCCAGAGGGGTTCGGATATCATTGTTCAGAAATCACTGAAGGAAGGCTTTGGGCTTACCGTCACTGAAGGTCTCTGGAAAGGCAAACCGGTGATCGGGGGAGATACCGGGGGCATAAGGCTCCAGGTTATAAATCATTATACGGGCTACCTTGTCAACACCCCTGAGGGAGCTGCCATGAGGATACGTTATCTTCTCAAGCACCCACAGGTTATGAAGGCGATGGGAGAAAATGCACGGGAGTACGTTCTGCAGAATTATCTCATAACGCGACACCTCAGGGAATACCTTACACTGATCTGCGCACTGATATTCGGTTCCAAAGAAACAATAGAGCTGAAGATGCCGGCTCATTCAGAAGTGTTTTAACATGAGGATATTAATGGTCTCGGCCGAGTGCGCACCTTTTTCGAAAAGCGGCGGGCTCGGCGATGTGGTCGGTGCTTTGCCTTCATTCCTTAACAAGAATGGAGCCGAAGTAATCGTCGTCACACCTTTGTACTCCTTCATCGACAGGAAAAAATTCAGCATCGAACCTCTCCGGGGAAACCTGAATGTCCTTGTCGGCAATGACCTCCTGTCATGCAGAATTCACCAGTCCAAATTACAAGGCGATGTGCCTGTATATTTCATTGAGTATGAACCTTATTTCGAGCGGCCCGGGATGTACCATGATGCCCATTTCAATGATTATTCCGACAATCCCAAAAGATTCGCTTTTCTCTCAAAGGCTGCGCTGAATCTATGTCATCAGCTCGATTTCAGTCCCGATATTGTTCATGCCAACGACTGGCACACCGCGATGACGCCCGCTTTTCTTAAGATTTTTTTTGGCAACGATCCCCTTTTCAAAGGGACAGCCAGTGTTCTGACCATACATAATATTGCATACCAGGGAAGATACAACAGTTATTACTATTTCAGTACGGGAATGGGCTGGGAGGACTTCACACAGGACAAGTTCGAGCATTTCGGGGATGTGAATTTCCTGAAAGGGGGAATCCATTATGCCGATGTCGTGAACACGGTCAGCAAAGGTTATGCGGACGAGACGCGAATTCCCCCGGGCGGGTACGGGCTAGAATATTTTCTGATTAAGAAAGGCGATGACTTTGCGGGGATACTTAACGGCGCTGATTATTCGCACTGGAACCCGGAAACTGACAGGCTCATCCCGGCAAATTATTCAAAAGAAGATCTTAAGGGAAAAGCTGTTTGCAAAGAAGTGCTGCAGAAACAAATGGGACTGGTTCCCGATCCCGGCATTCCTCTTATCGGAATAGTGAGCAGGCTGGTCGAGCAGAAAGGTTTTCATATTGTTGCGCAGTGTATTAACGAACTGATCGACAATGAAGATGTGCAGTTCGCGATACTTGGCTCGGGTGACAGGAATCTTGAAAACTTCTTCAGGGGGCTGGGAGATATTTATCCGGGGTGGGTGGGCACCTACATCGGTTTTGACAATGAGCTGGCGCACCTGATTGAAGCAGGAAGCGACATGTTCCTCATGCCTTCACTATATGAACCATGCGGACTGAACCAGATATATTCGCTTAAATACGGCACCCTTCCCATAGTGAGGGCAACAGGCGGACTCGACGATACTGTGGAGAACTATGATCCGGAAACAGGTGAGGGAACAGGATTTAAATTCCACGATCCGGACTGCACTGCTGTATCAAATACGATTATGTGGGCGCTGGATACATATTATAACAACAGGGAACACTTCGGGAAAATGGTGCAGTCAGCCATGAGCAGGCATTTTTCATGGGACGACAGTGCAGGCGAATATATGAAGCTTTATGAGAAAGCCCTCTCAAAGGTGCGCCAGGGGAATGCCGCCGCCGCTAAACCCTGATGAGATCTATTCCTATTATTTCATGATCTGCAATCGAAGGTACCGAGACAAAGATCCTGTCCTGTTCTTTTCTTATCCCCGGCTTTTGCTGGCTCATCAGAAGCTTTATTTCTCCTGAAGCAAAACCTTTCGGAACCCTGAAGGTGACCCCGGCGTTTACAGGGTAAAATTCCCTCACAGGCCCTTTCATCATCATGGGATTTGTGAGGTTGACAAGATGGATCGTCATTGAATTTTCCTGTCTCCATACGCATGCGTCGATTATCCCGGGGCCTTTCACATCGACCACAGGTTCTTCATTCAATACCCATCTTATCACGTTGCTGATCAGTTTGTGATGGTCGGCGCACATCACCTGCCAGTAAGACCTGTCAATGTCGCCGGGAAAGTATGCAGCTCTTCCTTTGCCGTAATCAGTCAGATATAACTCGCGTATGTCGGTCTCAGGCACCCGGGGATACACGTGCTCCATGGGCAGGTCAGGATAGGTCGGAATAAGTGTGACGGGCGAAGGCAGGTCAGCAGCCGGCTTTACTTTCACCCGGAATATTGTATTTATTATCCTGAAGGCCTCTTCAAGCCCGGAAAGAACCGGGTGAAATCTCCCTGTGGCTGAATCGGGCCTGAGTCTCAGATAGCTGTTCTGCATCGGACCCTCAACGCTGCCGTCAAAGGATGCACCGAAAACATCAGCCAGGCCGAAGTCGGATCTTCTATTTCCGTCAGCGTCATACAGTGATGTTTCAAAGGTTGCGAGAATACTTCCGCCTTTCTTCACGAAATCCCTGATCACACTGCATTGATTGTCCGACAGCCGGGCTATATTCGGGAGTATTATCAATTTATAAGGCTCCAGGTATTCCGGGGATATAAGCCTCTCATTTACCATTTCGAACGGGACGCGTGATTCTATAAGCGCATGATACATACCGGAAGAATGATCGCCTGTCCTCTGCTGCCAGGGTTCATTTCCGTAATTGCCTGTTTGTTCCGAAAATACCAGGCCGACTCTTGCAACAGGTTTTATATTCCTGAGATATTTTTCGATCCTGTAAAGATCTCCATAGATCTTCTCAACGGTATCAAGCCATCTCTTATCGTACAGCACACCGGAAAATTTAGTGAACCACGGACGCATGCCGTTAGCTACTCCTTCAGCAACCCAGGTTCTTATCTCGGGGCCAGTCTGAACAGAATCTTTCCACCTGTACTGCTCTTCCAGACCAACACTGAATATTCCGCCTAGCGGCTTCATCCCAATCGAGGACCTCAGCTCTTTTGCAACCCTTCCGTTCGACCAGGGCATTGTATAGCCGCTTCGTGCCTGGTGATCGGTGAATACGATATCCGATAGCTGGCCTGTTGTAACCTTATCGGGAAACCCATTTGGGATGAACCTCGATTCAGGCTTCTTTTTGCGTATTATCCCGTCCCATTTCAGCCAGAGCTCTTTAAGCCTTCCAGTACTCCACTCAAGGTACTTCCGGTAAACAGGATCAAACCTGTCGGCAGCCAATGGAAGATCATTCCCGGAATATTCCCTGAAATTCTTCCTGCAGTGTTCGCAATAGCACAGGCCATGGCCGGCCCAGCGGTTGGAGAATATGCCGTCAGGCTGGTACATGTCCATTATCTCCTCATGTACCAGGCTCATAAATTCGAAATTATAAGGCCCGAGTGCGCAAGTGACCCACATTTCCGGGTTTGCCCAGTGGCGTCTTTTTTCACCTTTGGAAGTGACAGCAATCCAGTCGGGATGCGCTTCATACACATCCTGCCAGGCTGCATGCGGATCAGTCCGTGCGATCACCGACATGTTCATCTTCCTGCATCCGCTTACCAGGTAACCGAAACTGTCGAGGCTGCCCAGCCAGGTGCTCCGGTGATGGAACGGCACATTTGTGGGATAATAGGCAACTATGCCTCCGGCACTCAGCGTTGCACCGTCAGCATGAACTTTCTTAAAATAATCCAGCCAGAAGTCCGGGTCAAAGTTGCCGGGGTCGTTTTCAACAAGGGTGAGCTGGGCCCACCTCATCGGTTTTGAAAACCATGCCTCTTCAGGAAGGATGACTATATTCCCGCGAAGGACTGACGGTCCGAACATGTATGCTCCCGACATCGCTGATGCTGTTATGAAATCTCTGCGGTCCATAGAATGCAATTTGAACATTGTCAATTTATGAATTATTTGTTTTTTCCTGAAGAAAATGTAACCTTTCGGGTATGGATTTCGTATAATCTATATTGTACCTGATCCAACCTAACCAAAAAACAGATGAGATCATTTTCAAGAAGGACCTTTATCAGGTCCGCAGCCATTGCCGCAGGTACGATAAGCCTTTCCGGGCTGAATTCATGTTCGGGAAATCAAAAAAGGATATTCAGGTATTCTCTTTGCAGCGAATCGGTAAAGGAATTCAGCTGGGCAGAGCAATGTGCAATCATTGGAAAAGCAGGGTTCGACGGCGTCGAGATTGCACCTTTTACCCTTGTCAAAGAGGGTGTGCAGGAAATAACGGCCGCAGAAAGGAAAAACATGGTAAGGCAGATGAAGGATGCAGGCCTGTCATGCCCGGGACTGCACTGGCTCTTTGTTGCCCCTCCGGCAGGATTGCATTTCACCACACCTGATCCTGAGCTCAGGCAAAGATCCGTCGACTATCTCGACAGGCTCATTGATTTTTGCGGGGATATGGAAGGTGAAGTGATGGTTTTCGGATCACCGGCGCAGAGGGGAACCACCGCAGGAAATTCCGTCGGGGATGCCGTGAATTATTTTACTGAAGGGCTCCGGAAGGTTGCGGATCATGCAAAGGACAGGAAAGTATCCATCCTTATAGAATCATTGCCGAAGTCACAGACTGATGTGGTTAACACGCTAGGCGAAGCTGTGGATATGGCAAAGAAAATCGGGCATCCTGCTGTTGCGACAATGTTTGATTATCATAACTCCACGGATGAAACTGAGCCGCTGGCCGGTCTTGTTCAGAAATACATTGACCAGATCAGGCATGTGCATGTCCAGAATATGGATGGAACGATGATCAAAGCTGAATCGATCCCGGATGAGTTATTGAACATCATCAGGACCCTTAAAGACCTGGACTACAAAGGATGGATCTCCGCGGAGATATTCGATTTCAGCCCGGGAGGAAAAACTATTGCAGAAGAGACGATGAGGATGTTCCGGGAATTAGAGAGAAGTGTCGGGTGAACATGTTTTTCTGCTCCATGCCCCTTGCTATCTCCTGTACATATTCGTACTCTCGAAGATCTTATCTGCCGACTTGGCAATGAATCCGCTGTAGAGCTCTCCGTTCGCATCAGGAAAGCGCTGGGCAAATTCGTAATAGCATGAGGGGATCTCGTATTCGCCTTCTTCGAATTTAATCCTCACCAGGTCGGCCATGGTGCTTGACTGCTGAAGAAGCTCTTCAGGCGTTCCCTTGACTTCTCCTCCGGAAGCATTCAGTGTGAAAGCATTTTGTTTGAGAAGTTCATTCACCTTATAAATATCATTGTATTTTTTAAGTCCATTCACACTGACTGTAAAATGGTTGACCCTGAAGCCAAAAACATAGAACCATGCCGCATACTCAGATTCTTCTCTCAGCATCTGGTATATCCTGTACGATATGGGACTGAACAGCCGGCCATGAAAAATCAGGTTTTCGGGAACGAGTTTCTTTTTATCGACTCCCAGGTAAGCTTCCCGGAGCACTTCACGGATGAATGGCGAGCAGTCACTCCTCACCAGCTGGCTGATGAATATCCTGGGAGCATTCTTGTCGGAAGGCAGCTCGAAATGTTTTGCGAACAGGTGCTTTTCCTCAAAATCGTATTCGCCTTTCGGAACATACCCGTTCCTGATAAAAGGAGTTGAAAGTTCATCAATATCGATCTCCGGATAATCGAGTGTACGGAAAGCAATATGGTCATTGACAACTTCTTCCCCTTCATCCCTGAAAAGGCTGAAGATCCTGGCTGCAGAAGGATTCTGTGAAGAATAGTCTTCCCACAAACGGCTGAAAATTGCATCAAGTTCCATAAAATTAGAAAGATAAGTGTGATGTTGAACAATAAAGAAAGGCTCCTTGTTCAAAAGAATTATTCTTACATTTACGTACTATCAGGTAAGTAAAGACTGTAAAGCAGGAGATGTTAAAATCAGTGTTGCTGGTCGGTGCGGGAGGTTTCCTGGGAAGCATTTCAAGATTCCTTGCATCGAGGCTTGTGCAGAACAATATTAATTCGGTATTCCCTTTCGGAACTTTTTTTGTGAATGTTACGGGCTGCTTCCTCATCGGGTTGATATATGGTTTTTCGGAAAGAAGCAGTGTCCTCGATTCAGGGTGGAAACTATTTCTGGCAGCAGGCTTTTGCGGAGGATTCACAACATTTTCCACTTTTGCGAATGAAAATCTCGCATTGTTGCGGGATGGTAATTACTTTCACTTTTTCCTTTATACCGGATTAAGTGTTTTTGTTGGCATATCAGCCGCCTTCTCAGGGGTTGTCGTTACAAAAATTTTCTGACCATGGAACATGGTGACAAGGCCAAAAGGTTAAGAATTTATTTAAGCTCCACGGATAAGCTGTCGCATATGACGCTTTATGAAGCTATTGTACTGGAAGCAAGAAAATCGGGTATTGCAGGTGCAACCGTGCTGAAGGGAATAATGGGCTACGGCGCCAGCAGTGAGCTTTACAGCAATAAGACATGGGAGCTGTCGGAGAAGGTTCCCCTGATTGTCGAGATCATCGACGAACCCTCAAAAATTGACTCATTCTACGACGTAATAAAATCTTATTTCGATCAGGCCGGGAAAGGACACATCATAACAATGGATGAGACGACAATACTCCGGCACAGGGCAGGAAACAAATTCACGTGATTTTTTCAGCCATCATTAAACAATCATAATTTTAATTTGTCATAAGTAAGGACTCTTCCTTTTAAATTTATGACAAAATTCCCGGAGGAAAATCATTCTTTCCGATATCCTGTGCTTTTATGTCTGGTCCTGTTTTTCGCAGGCTTCTCCCCTGTTGCATATTGCCAGTCTCCTCCGCAGCCTTCCCTTGAAACAGTGAATTCATTCCCGGGGCAGTGGTGCTCTGTGAACGACGGATATTTCTACGGTGACGGCCTGAATAATCGTTTTTTCATAATGAGAAAAAGGGAAAACGGGCAGGCTGTGGAAACAAGGGCTGATGTCAGAACGCTTGATCCTTCCTTCAGGATTGCAAACAGAATCTATTCAGCAGACACGCCCGGATTGATATTTGTCATTGTCCAGAACAGCAGCAGTGAGTTCTACCTGCTGAAGAGCAGTGACGGCGGAGCGACAGTGAAAAAAGTATTTGCATTCGGAGAGGGAAACGGGCCCCAGGGCACAAATGTCCAGAACGTCAGAATGCTGCGGGGACTCCTTGAACTGGAAAGAGATATTCCCTCAGGAGGAGGGAAAGGGACCCTGTATATCGGGGAATACAATTTCAACAAAACGAGGATACCCGGATCAATAAATGACAGGATAAGGATAATGAAATCCACTGATAATGGTGATACCTGGCTAAAAGTTGTCGAATGGAACACAAACGGGCAGAACCAGATCGGGCATATCCATGCAATGAAACAGGATCCTTATACCGGTGAAATTTATATATGCATAGGTGATTCAGATACAAGCCTGGGGATCGTAAAATGGGATGGTTCTTCTCAATGGCCCGACAACAGGACAATGACTCAGCTTAGCTCAATTAAGGGCTTTAAAGTCCTTACCGGCAAGCAGCGATACCGCTCCTGCGATATCCTGTTCGGTGAAAATTACTTTTATTCGTTTGCAGACACTCAGCTGGACAATAATCCGACAGGGTCTGAAAGCGGCATCTGGAAGGGAGCGAAGGATTTTTCGTCATTCACACGGGTGGATAACCAGATATATGATTATGATCCCATGCACATCGGCTGGCTTGGAGAAAAGATCGGCAACACATTCATTTTCACAACAGCACGGGAATATGTCACTCCGGCATATGCCTGGAAGGAACTCAACACACAGGTTTACATAAGCAATGACGGTGAGCACTGGAAAGTAACAGGTTCGTTGGGATGGAGAGATAAAAATGACCCCACCAGCACGGCCTACACCCCGAATGTTTTTTCATATAATAATAAGCTTTATATCGATTGTGCTGATGGTGCAGGATTCAGTGCAACAATCCGGTGCGAGGTAAGAGCAGACAGTAATCCCGGAGACGGACCTGTGTCGCTTCATCCCGTGTATTTCCTCGGTAAATGGAACACTGCCGGCAATGATTCAAATCCAGGCAACAATGCTGATTCCCCGAAAGCTTCGCTCGGCAGCCTCCTGGCATCAGTGTGGATGACCTCCGGGGCAAGGATAAGGGTGTCGTCAGGCACCTTTAAAGAACAGGGAATCGTTGCAGACTGGTCGCATCCGTACTTTCCCGGAAGGGGGAGCGTGACAATCGAGGGCAAGGGAATGGATTCCACCAGGTTTTACGGGCAGGGTCCCGGAAAGCCTTCAGGGATCAGAATTGACACAAGCCTGACTTCCTCAAACCGGGAAACACCTTTTGTAATGAAAGATCTTGAATTCAGTGTTCCTGCTTCTACCGGAACCGATCACAGGAATTACGTGATTGATATAACGGATGCATATGTCAGAACTATCAGGTGCAGGATAGGAAACAAGGGAAATGATGATTCACCGTTGATACGCCTCAAAAACAACGGGGCAAATTACGCGTCAGTGAAATCAATCCATGATGCAGGTGAAATAGCAGGTATCTTCAGGTCGATACTCAGCGCTGAGGCAGCTTCTTCTTTTTCCTTCACCAATTGCTTTTTGATCAACGCATACAACGCATTGCCTGTAAATCATGAACACGTCGATATTAATCTCGTCTTTTCCACTTTTTACTCGATTGAAAAAAGTGCAGTCATCCTTGGAAATAAATTCGACCGCCAGCCATTTATTAAAAATTGCCTGTTTTCCTGCGGTTCAGCGCCTGTCGAGGACCAGTCAGGTATTGTTGAAACTCAAATTGATTATAATTACTACAGCAAACCAAACATAAACGTAACGGACGGAGGTCATAGTCCGCAGGCAGGAAAGGATCCCCTGTTTGTCGATCCCGCAAAGGGTGATTTCCGCATATATGCGAATTCACCGGCAGCTAACGACGGCCTTTTGTTTAAAGATATCCCCGATGATATCACAGGGAAGGCAAGGCACAATCCCCCCAGCATTGGCGCATTTGAGTCCATTAATGAAAGTGCAACAGGCATCGACAATGCAAACGAGAATCAGACTGGTAACGGCAGTGAGACTGGAAACGGGATCGGAAATGAAACAGGCAGCACGACCGGAAACGGTACTGAGAATGGAAACACGGGCGGGAATGAAACAGGCAGCTCGAATGAAACAGGCAGTACGAATGAGAACACGGATGGCGGCACACCTGTCGACTACAACGATTCGACAGGGATCGACCCGCCTGAATCACAGCCTGACAGGATCTATCCTAACCCGGTAACAGACATCCTCACAATCGAGAACAATAGCGAAGAAATAAGCTTCGTAACCATTTTTGATACAAGCGGAAAAGTGTGGCTCAAAGAGAAGCCGTCCTCCAGGAATTTCACACTTGACTTCGCCGGTTACCAGAGAGGCGTATATCTTATAGAGGTTATTACTTCCTCGAATAAAATTAAGAGAGTAAAAATAATAAAGAAATAATTTTCTCCGTCGGCCTCTCCCCGACCCCTAGCCTTTGTTTACCCTCACTTTCGGGCTGACAAGTGCAATAAGAAAGCCGACACACACCAGGAGTACAATCAGGGCTCCGGCCTGGCCACCGATCATATCAGTAGCAATACCCATGAGAAGCGGAATAATTGCACCTCCCACGATCCCTGTTATCATCAAGCCCGAGATCTCGTTCTGGCTCATTGGTTTTCTTATCAGGGCCTGTGTGAAGATGATCGGGAAGATATTTGAATTGCCTAGTCCGAATGCGGCAATGCCTGCATACATCAAAGTGCGGTTTGATGAGAATAAGGCTATGATCCCCAGCGTGATTAGCGTTATGCTTACCATGAATACTTTCCTGTCGCCGAATTTACCCAGGAAATAAGAGCCCATAAGGCAGCCGGCAGTACGGAAAATGAAATAAAAGCTGGTCGCATAACCTGCAACAGACAGGTCGATGCCGAGATGCTCCATGAGAATTCTCGGTGCAGTGGTATTGATTCCCACGTCGAGTCCAACATGTGCCATTATACCGATGAAGAAAAGAAGGATGTAACCGTCGCCGAGAAGCGCAAAGCACTCCCTGAATGAAGCTGGTTTGCCAACAGGACCCGTCTCTTCAATTTTTGTCAGGCTCATGTAAGCCAGGGCTGCTATTGTTATCACTGTAAATCCCGGGAACATGATCATCCTCCAGTCATGATAGCTCGATGCGGCCCACCCGGCAAGGACCGGGGCTATGAATGAAGCTATTGCCTTCACGAACTGGCCAAAAGTGAGGGTGCTTGAGATTTTATCTTTACTGACAATGTTTGCCAGCAAAGGATTAAGTGACACCTGCAGCAGTGTGTTCCCGATCCCCAGCAGAATGAATGAGACCAGCATAGTCCCGAAACTGTAATGAATCATCGGGAGCACAAGCGAGGGAATGGTCATCACAAAGCTCAGCAATACTGTTTTTTTCCTGCCTATCTTATTCATCAGCAAACCCGTGGGGACCCCGAAAACGAAGAACCACAGGAACACCATCGAAGGCAGGATGTTGGCCATGGTATCGGAAAGGGTAAAATCTGCCTTGACATAATTTGTGGCAATTCCAACGAGATCCACAAATCCCATTGTAAAAAATGCAAGCATCACAGGAATAAGCCTGGAAATGTTACCGGAGTTTTTCATAAATCAGTTTTCGTAAAAATATTCAAATTATTCTAGCATGCCATCTCTCCCGCGTTCTTTTTTGCTGAAAGAAGATTATAGGCTCCTTTCACGACAAACCTGGCATGCAGAGGATCAAAACCCTGGGGGAATGTAACCTGCGTGTATCCCGAAACCGACACACCCTTACTTACCCCGATCATCCGGTATTCGGTAAAAGGCTGGCCGGCTTCGGTTTTATCCTTATCGAAGATGAAGACATAATCCTTGTCGTCAAAGCTCACGATTGCATCCGAAGGGAGGGCAGCCGATTCGTCTGCAGCCTCTTCAATTAATGCATTAACATACATCCCCGGGAGAACTTTTTCACAATGGCTGCCTATCGTAGCGAACACCTTGAAAGTTTTATCTTCAGAGACAGTCTTCCCTGGCTGGGTAATAACCGCTTCATGTTCATCTTCGCAATTATTCACAAAAAACTTTATCTTACGCCCTTTTACAGCCTGGTTTACATCCTTTTCAAACAAAGTCAATTCAAGAAAGAGATTATCGTTGTTTACGATTTCGAAAAGGACATCAGTAGGTGACACATACTTCCCTATGTTCACATTGACTGTTCTGAGATAGCCGTTGATCGGAGATTTAAGATTAACTGTGCTGGAGATGTTTTCCTCCTTCAGCGAGGCCGGATCGATTCCAATCATGAGAAGCTTCTGTTCAAGTGCTTTAACCAGCCCTTCGAGGTTCTTGTATTCGACGGTTGTCTGCTGAAGCGTCTGTTCAGAATAGACGTCTTCATTGTAAAGACTGGTATGTCTTTCAAGCTCTGCCTTTGCAAATGACAATTTATTTTTCGCCTCGAGGTAATTCTGCTGTATGTCAACAAAATCCTGGTTTTCGACGACAGCAATTGCCTGGCCTTTAGATACCTGGTTACCGGGTATAAGACTCGTTTCCCTCACAAAGCCTCCCATGGGCACAGACACGAATGCCATGCTCTGCGGGGCTGACGAAACAATGCCGTTTGTACGCAATGTGCTGCCGATCTTTTTCATGCTTATGCTGCCTAGCTCGATATCTGCAAGCTTGATCTGGTCAGCCCTGAGCTCAACCACATCCTCCGGTAAAACTTCTTCAGCTGAAGATTCAACAGCCGCAGCCTTGCTCCCTGTGTTGCATGAGCTCAGAACGATCGCTGATCCGGCAAGAATTGTGAGAATGAAATGATTTAATTTCATGATTATGAGAATTTAAAATATTTTTCCTGAAATGAGTTCAAGTGAAATGATGGTCTGGTTGCACTCATTGAGCGCATCGAGGTAATTCTGCTTAATCGACAGGGCCCGGCCAAGCGATTGAATGTAATCGAGATAGTCCAGCTCTCCTGCCCTGAAGCCTTTGGCTGCCTGTTCTATGATCAGATCGGCTTCAGGAACTGCCTGCTGCCGGTAATATTCAACGCTTGCGGAAAATTTGCTGTAATCATCCAGCAAAGCCTGGTAATCACCTGCAACAGCCCTGGAGTAATTCTCAGCATCGAGCCTGGCTTTTTCATAGCTTATTCCTGCAGCCTTGTTCCTGGCATTATGAGGAAAGAACCATAACGGGACACTGATTCCTGCCTGAATCCCGGTGAAGCGGTCTCCCCGGCCGAACACCTGCGGCACACCGTTGATTTCCTGTGTTCCCACGATCGTCTGGCTGAAGTATCCTACACTGAGATCAGGCAGTCCCTGGCTTCGCTGAAGGTTTTTCTCGAGCCTCGCGACTTCAACCTGCTGCCTTGCATAATTTAATGAAGGATTGCTGAAGACAGCATCGCTGTTATTGGCAGGGACATATTCAATCTTTTGAAGTTCCGTATCTTCTGGCTTCAGTAGGGCAGTGCTCCCGAGCAATAATGATAGCTTCCTGCTAAAAACATTCATGTCCGAAGAGACCTGCAAGAGCTGGTTTTTTACCTCGAGGCTCTGGGATTTTGCAGTTATCATTTCAAGCCTGTTTGTTTCGCCTGACCTGGCTCTCAGCTCTGAAGCCCTCATAAGCCCTGAATACAGGCTGTCCTGGTAAATCAGCAATTCCTTCCGTGCAGCCAGGTACACATATTGCCAGTAGATCATCTTCACCCGGGTGGCGATTTCGACCTGCGAAACATTATAAGCGTACTGGCTGCTTTTTATATTTGCATTGGCAAGCCTGTACCTGTTCGCATAAACCGTTGGGAAGTCAATTGACTGTGAGAGTGTTACACTGTTATCGTTTGCAGCCGAGTTGAACTGGCCATATTCAGCCTCCAGCGATGTCTTCGGAAGATCGACTGCAGCTCCCCTTAACGTCTTGCTTATATCGACTGAATAGGCCGAAGATCTTATTGTCAGGTTGCTGTCGAGGGCTGTTTTAATCGCATCTTGCAGGCTGATGGCCCGGGGCTCCTGCGCAAAGATTTTTGCACCGGCCGACAGTGCGAAAAACAAGATCAGGGTTGCCCCTGTCCTGCTTCCTGGCATGTGCTTCAGCTTAAATTTTTTCCACCCCGCCGAGAACAGGATGTAAAAAACAGGAAGAATAATAAGTGTAAGCAGGGTAGATGTTATCAGCCCCCCGATCACAACAGTTGCAAGCGGTTTCTGGACCTCGGCACCGGCTGACGTCGAGATAGCCATCGGTAAAAATCCCAGCGATGCCACGGCTGCTGTCATGATAACGGGACGCAAACGTGTCTTCAATCCTTTCAGAACCCTCTGGTAGATGTCAGCCACGCCCTCCTTTTCGAGACGGTTGAATTCGGCGATCAGGACGATGCCGTTGAGCACTGCGACGCCGAACAGAGCGATGAAGCCCACTCCTGCCGAAATCGAGAAATTCATACCCCGAATCCATAGGGCAAAAACCCCTCCGATTGCCGACATCGGGACAGCAGAGAAGATGAGAAGTGACTGCTTCACCGAATTAAAGGCAAAATAGAGAAGGACAAAGATCAGCAGCAGGGCAACCGGAACGGCTATGGATAACCTTCGCTGTGCCGCTTCAAGATTCTTGAACTGTCCTCCGTACGCAACATAATAACCCGTGGGCAGCTTGATTTTCTGATCGATCTGAGCTGAAACATCCTTTATGACACCCTGAATATCGCGGCCGCGCACGTTAAAGCCTATAGTGATCCTTCGTTTTGTATCTTCGCGTGAAACCTGGGCAGGACCCGATTTGACCGATATTTCAGCAACCTGTTCGAGCGGGATCTGGTGACCGTCCGGAAGACCAATGGAGAGACTTTTCAGGTCCTCGATATTCCTCCTGTAATCGCGGTCGAGCCTGACAACCATTCCGAACCGCATCTCACCGTCGAAAACGACTCCTGCCTGGCTTCCGGCAATTGCCGATCTCAGGACGGAGTTCACATCACCTATGCTCAGGCCGTATTGTGCAAGCCTGTCACGGTTATATTCGATCTGCACCTGTGAAAGGCCAGTCACTTTTTCGACATTTATATCCTGCACGCCGGGAATGGCTTGTATTATTTTTTCGACTTCGGAAGCTTTATCGGCCAGGGTGAACAAGTCATCTCCGAAGATCTTTACAGCTATATCCTGTTTCGATCCGGACATTAATTCATTGAATCTCATCTGGATGGGCTGCTGAAATTCAAATTTGACCCCTGCAAGCGGGATCAGCTTTTCCTCCATTTTTGCAACAAGCTCTTCGCGGGTTTCCGCAGATGTCCATTCTTCCTTGTCCTTCAGGGTTATGATATAGTCACCGGTTTCCATCGGTGTCGGATCGGTGGGTATTTCGCCTGCGCCGATCTTGCACACGGCATGCTTCACTTCAGGGAAGTTTTCAAGCAGTATCTTGTTTGCAGCCTTGACCTGTTCCACCGTGTGGGTCAGGGAGCCGCCCTGCAACGTCATTATTCCGGATGCAAGGTCACCTTCTTCGAGCTGCGGAATGAATTCGCCTCCAAGCCTGTTGAAAACAAAAAGGCTGTAAACAAAAAGAATGACAGCTGATATTGAAACAAGGAGCTTATGACCCAGTGCAAATGAAATGACCGGATCAAAGGCTTTGTTAAGACTGTTCATAAGCCTGTCGGAGAAATTTGGCTTATGCTCCGTGTCTTTGCTGAGGAAAATCGAAGATGCCCAGGGCACATATGTGAGTGAAAGGATTGCAGCCCCGATAAGTGCAAAGGTCACAACCTGAGCCATCGGCTTGAACATGCGGCCTTCGATTCCGACCAGGGCCATTATCGGCAAATAAACGATAAGGATTATGACCTGTCCGAATGTGGCTGAGCTCATCATTCGTCCTGCAGAATCGAGGACATTCTCATCCATCTGTTCCTGGGTAAGCCTTTTGATGCCTGGGTGGTGATGCTTGCTCAGGCTGATCCTGTGAACCACGCTTTCGACGATGATCACGGCGCCGTCTACTATCAGTCCGAAGTCTATTGCACCGAGGCTCATCAGGTTTCCGGATACGCCGAAAATATTCATGAGCGAAATGGCAAAGAGCATTGAAAGGGGAATTACCGATGCAACTATCAGTCCGGCCCGCATATTTCCCAGGAGCAGCACAAGAATGAAGATCACGATCAAAGCGCCTTCGATGAGGTTCCTCGAGACTGTTCCTATTGCTCTTCCGACAAGGTCGGAGCGGTTGAGGTAAGGCTCGATCCTAACCTGCTCCGGCAGGGATTTCTGGATCGAGGCGATGCGCGCCTGGACATTGTCGATCACCTGGTGTGCATTTTCGCCCTTGAGCATCATCACCACTCCCCCTACAGCTTCGGTGGTGTCGATCACCAGTGCGCCGTACCGTGTGGCATTTCCATATTGGACCGAAGCAACATCCCTGATTGAAACAGGGAGACCCGAATCAGTTCTCTTTACAACAATTTTTTCAATATCGTCCAGTGATCTGACAAGCCCGATGCCTCTTATGAAATATGCGGTTGGATTTTTATCGATATAGGCGCTGCCCGTATTTTCATTGTTCCTTTCGAGCGCTGAGAAAATATCCGTGAGGGTCAGGTTCAAAGCCCTGAGCCTGTCTGGATTCACCGCGATCTCATATTGCTTTACGAAACCTCCGTAGCTGTTGATATCGGCTACCCCGGGAGTACCAAGCATCTCGCGCCTTACGACCCAGTCCTGCAATGTGCGCAGCTCCATGGGGTTATATTTCTCCTCATAACCTTTCTGCACTGCAAGGCGGTACTGGTAAATTTCGCCAAGGCCGGTCGAAATCGGGGCAAGAGAAATTTCAGCAAGACCTTCAGGGATGGATTCCTCTGCTTCTTTCAGCCTTTCCGTGAGCTGCTGCCGCGCCCAGTACACATCGACATTATCCCTGAATACAACTGTGACAACAGACAAGCCGAGCCTCGAAATGGACCTGAGCTCAATGATGTCGGGGATGTTGGCCACAGCCACTTCAATAGGAGCTGTTATGAAGCTTTCCACTTCCTGAACAGCCAGGGAAGGTGCCAGCGAGATAATCTGGACCTGGTTATTGGTGATATCGGGAATGGCATCGATGGGTAACTTCGAAAGGGAGTAGCCTCCCCAGCCGATCAAAGCCAGTAAGAATAACCCGATAAGAAACTTGTTCTTTACCGAAAAGGTAATTATTCTGCCAATCATTGCTTTTTCTGGAATTAATTATTACAGAACTGACCAGCCGCGCCATTCAATTCTGCATATGAGAAGAAAGAAGAAAAAAGGATTATTCAGGCACGCGGAGGGGCCCTGAGCGATTCGGTGTCGCTGTACCTTCCTGAAAGAAAAGTATAATGATTGTTGTAGATAACCGGCCTCGATGCCGCAAAGAAGTATGAAGCAAATGCAGAGTTGAGAACAAGCTGGTGGTCGTCCTGGCTGAATTTATGGAAGATCAGGTTTGATATCCTGCACCCGTCTTCGTCTACAGCATGAATATTGATGATAAGACTGCTGCGTTCTTCAATGCATCCCTTGCTGTGGAATTCGTGATGAAAAGGAACATCGTCACAATGGGAATGAGGAATGATGCCGTGGGCAAATATCATCATCCACGACAGGAAGATAAAAGAGGCTTTTATTCTAATTCCTTTCCTCAAAAAGAATTCATTTGGGGCAAAAGTAACAAATTAATAAAAATTTCCTAATCTGGCAAGAAAAAGTTACACAGAGTTACAAAGGGAAAAATTATGAAAGAATAAAACGCAAAGAACGCAAACTGAAATCCGCAAAGAGCGCTAAGCTTTGCGTCCTCTGCGTTTTTGGTTTGCGTACTTTGCGTTAAAAAAGTTTACTTTAAAGTTGTTTCGATTATCTGTCTTTTCCCGTTCCCGAGATCGGGATCAGTAACCAGCGTTTCAGTCCTGATTTTCTTTGTCCTTAGATCGCATGTTTTGATCACCATTTTTCCGGCAACCGGATCAAAAGTTGCAATGTGAACCGTTTTGAACGGTTTGTTATCCTTCATCACAGACAGGTTTTTCACATC
>DATGWQ010000222.1:0-22598 GCA_035299385.1 Bacteroidales bacterium
CCCCCTCGCCCTTTCGCCCTTTCGCCCTTTCGCCATTTCGCCCTTTCGCCCCCTCGCCCTTTCGCCTTGCACCGCCATTACGCCCCGTGCATCTAAAATCTAAAGTTTCTCAACATTTTATTATTTAGTTTGTTACACTTCTTGAAAGTTCAATTATCTGATTGCTGTTACAATCAAGTATGAAGTCTTTCGGGTTAATCGGAGGATTAATTCCTATTTATAATTAACTAAAAAGAAGTGTATGAAGAAGCTATTACTCTTGGCAGTACTTTCTGTGCTAGGGTTTCAGTATATACTCTATGCGCAGACTAATGTAATTACAGGTACGGTTACTTCATCTGTTCAGGGTGAAGGAGCGATCCCGGGGGTAGCTGTGTCTGCCAAAGGTACAACTGTCGGGACACTCACTGATGCTGAGGGAAAATACTCCCTTACCGTCCCGCAGGGTGTGACCACCCTGGTTTACTCCTATATAGGAATGAAAAAACAGGAGGTGGACATTGCAGGCCGTAGTGTGATCGATGTGGTTCTTGAGCCTGATATCACAGGGCTCGATGAAGTTGTTGTTACGGCTCTCGGTATCTCCCGTGAAAAGAAATCGCTTGGTTACGCAACCCAGCAGATCGGTGGAGAGGCCGTCAATACTGTTCAGACGAACAACTTTGTGAACTCGTTGTCGGGGAAGGTCTCTGGTGTTAATATCCGGCAGAATAATAATATGGGAGGATCTACAAATGTTATCATCAGGGGTGCGAAATCACTTACAGGCAGCAACCAGGCACTTTTTGTCGTGGATGGTGTGCCCATCGACAACTCCAACATAAACAATGCTGGTCAGCTGACCGGCCGCAGCGGGTATGACTACGGTAATACCGCAGCCGATATCAACCCGAATGATATCGAATCAATTGACATTCTTAAGGGTGCAGCTGCTTCTGCCCTTTATGGCTCCCGTGCTGCAAACGGTGTTGTGATGGTCACTACGAAAAAGGGCTCAAGGAGAACAGGCAAGGGTCTTGGCGTGCAGTTCAGCTCCAATGCAACAATAGGCACGGTTGATAAAAGTACTTTCCCAAAATACCAGCAGCAATATGGCGGAGGTTACGGTCAGTTCTACAGTGGTCCCCAGAATGAGCTCCCGGGCTCGGGTCTGCATCCCGGGCTTGAGGAATTTGCCGATGTCAATGGAGATGGCGTGGCTGATCTCACGATCCCGTACTATGAGGATGCTTCAATGGGTGAAAAGTTCGACCCGAACCTCCAGGTATATCATTGGGATGCTCTTATTCCGGAATCTCCGAACTATCTTAAGGCAACCCCATTCGTACCTTCTGGTAATGGGCCTATTACTTTCTTCAACCCGTCACAATCATATACAAACACAATAGATGTGTCAGGCGGAAATGAAAATGCAACATTCCGTTTTGCATATACCAATCTTAACCAGACCAGTATAATGCCAAACAGCAGCCTGAAAAAGAACAACTTTAATTTCAGCGGTACATATAACGTTTTGAAGAACCTTAAGGTGACCGCTTCTGCCAATTATGTGAATACTGCAGGAAAGGGACGTAACTCTACAGGATACAGCGACAATATTCTCACTTCATTCCGCCAGTGGTTCCAGGTCGATACAGATGTAAAAATGCTGAAGTACCTGTACGACAAAACAGGCCGTAATATTACATGGAACCCGAAAGGTTTCAATGCAGAAAATGTCTTTGATCCGACTCCGAATTACTGGGACAATCCCTACTGGATACGTTACAGGAATTTTGAAACAGACGAGAGGAACAGGATAATCGGTTTCGCACAGGCTGACTGGGCAGCAACAGACTGGCTTAGCTTTATGGCACGTACAGCTGTTGACACTTATTCCGAGCTGACCGAGGAGCGCAAGGCGACTGGTTCCGTTTCAGGTGAATTTGGCGTTGGCAGACCCGAAGTAACTTCAGGTTACTCCAGGCTTACCAGGAACTATCTCGAGACAAATATTGACTTCATGGCAACTTTCAAGAAAGATCTGACGGAAAGCATAAACCTTTCGGCAATGCTTGGTACCAATATCCGCAGAAGGAGAGTAGACCAGGTATATGCTTCAACCAATAACGGTCTTAGCGTGCCGGAGGTTTATGCACTCAGCAACAGTGTCGATCCGATGCTCCCCCCTGAGGAGGCAGCTCCGCACATTGGTGTGAACGGGTACTTCGGAAGCATCTCACTGGGATTCATGGACACGTTTTACCTGGATGCTACCTGGCGTACCGACCAGTCATCCACACTGCCGAGAAATAACTGGACATACAGTTACCCGTCCATTTCAGGAAGCTTCATCTTCTCACAGCTCGTGCATGCCGAATGGCTCGATCTCGGTAAGATAAGGCTGAATTATGCACAGGTGGGTAATGATGCCCCGTTTGCCAGCGTCTCAGACGTATATGTTCCAATAGCTCCGTTTACGGGAAATCCGCTTGCTTCTGTTGCAAGCACAAAGAATAATCCGAATCTCAAGCCTGAACGGACAAAGAGTATTGAAGGCGGACTCGAACTGAACATGTTTAAAAGCAGGATCGGCCTTGACCTGGCTTTATATAAGCAAAACACAGTCGATCAGATCTTGCCCGTAAGTGTATCCTACACGACAGGTTATTCCGGCAAGTTCGTCAATGCCGGGGAACTTCAGAATAAGGGGGTCGAGCTCCGGCTTACTGCAGTCCCGGTCCGCATAGGCTCATTCGAGTGGACAGTTGCCCTGAACTGGGCACGGAACAGGAATGAGGTTGTTGCATTGCAGGAAGGAATTGAAAACCTGCAGATCGCTTCACTCCAGGGTGGTGTAACCATCAATGCAAGGGTAGGAGAGCCTTATGGTGCAATCCAGGGAACAGATTTTGTATACAAGGATGGTCAGAAAGTAGTTCTGCCCACAGGATATTATCAGCTTTCACCGACATCCGATATAGTGATAGGTAATATAAATCCTGACTGGACAGGTGGTCTTCAGAATACTTTCAGGCTGGGAAATCTCAGTCTGAGCGCTCTTCTGGACATGCAGCAGGGTGGAAGCATCTTCTCACTCGACATGTGGTATGGAATGGCAACCGGGTTGTATGAAGAAACCGTATTTACCAATGACCTTGGGAATCCCGTACGAGATCCTGTCAAAGGCAGTGTTGTTACGGGTTATGACCCGACCAGCGGAGGTATTGTTCTTCAGGGTGTTACATCTGACGGCGCTGCAAATACAAGGAGGGTTCCTGCAAACGATTACCGTGTGTTCGGATATGCACGGAATCCCAACTCTGCCTTTGTTTATGATGCTTCATTCCTGAAGCTGCGCGAGGTTGTCCTTACATACAACTTACCGAAGAGCCTGGTACAGAATACCTTTTTAGGAGGTGCTTCGCTGAGCTTTGTGGGATCGAACCTGTGGATCATACATAAAAATCTTCCTCATGCAGACCCCGAGGCAAGCCAGAGTGCAGGCAACATACAGGGATGGCAGAGCGGGGTAATGCCCACCACGCGCAACTACGGACTTACTCTTAGTGTACAATTCTAAATTGAAATATCATGAAAAACAGATATATATTGTTCTTAGGGCTGGCTGCTGTTGCTGCATCCTGCACTAAAGATTTTGAAGAATTCAATACTGACACAAAAAATCCGTCAAAGGTGGCCGGTGAAGCTTTGTTCAGCAACGCCGAGCTGACCCTGACGGACCAGGTGAACAGTACAGATGTCAACCTCAATGTTTTCAAACTGTTTGCCCAGTACTGGACTGAAACGACTTACACGGATGAAGCCAATTATGATATCATTAACCGTGCTATTCCGGATTTTCTCTTCAGGGAATACTACAGGGGTTTCCTCAGAGATTTCCAGGAAGCTGACAGCCTTATTGCAAAAGAGACTACAGTAACCGAGACAGAGCAGGCTGAAAAAGCCAATAAGCATGCCATAATTGAGATGCTTGTTTCGTATTCATATTCCAACCTGGTCGACATCTTCGGTGATGTTCCTTACAAACAGGCATTGAACATCAACAACATTGCTCCCCGGTATGATCCCGGTGATTCGATATATTATGATCTTATCAGGAGGGTAACTGCAGCTGTAGCAAGTATAGATACCACGGCAGGAAGCTTCGGAACCACCGATCTTATTTACGGCGGCGATACGGGGAAGTGGAGAAAATTCGGAAATTCATTGTTGCTAAGGTTGGGTATAACCCTCGCTGATTACAATCCGGCACTCTCAAGGACAACAGTACAGGCAGCGCTCGCAGGAGGTGTTTTCACGTCAAATGCTGACAATGCCCTTCTGAAGTATCTTACAGCCATACATACAAATCCCATTTACCAGGATGTTGTTCAGAGCGGGCGTAATGACTTTGTCCCTGCGAACACGATTGTGAATCTCATGAATACCCGCCAGGATCCTCGTCGTCCGTTCTATTTCACTGCCCAGGCCGGAGGAGTCTACACAGGCGGTATATATGGGGCGAGCAGCCCGTACTCACAGTATTCGCACATAGCCGGTTCGATTTCCTCCCCTGATTTCCCGGGTATACTGCTTACTTATGATGAGGTGCTTTTTTATCTTGCTGAAGCTGCAGCCAGGGGATATACGGTCGGCGGTACGCCCCAGCAGTACTATAATTCAGCAGTTACTGCTTCTATAACATTCTGGGGAGGTACGCCTGCCCAGGCCGCAGCGTATCTTGCAACCCCGTCCGTGGCATATGCAAATGCCGCGAGCGGAGCCTCCTGGCAGCAAAAGATCGGTACCCAGGAATACATTGCTTTTTATGCACGCGGACTTGAAGGATTTAATACCTGGAGAAGGCTCGATTACCCTGTTCTGAATGTCGCCCCCGCAATAACATCATATGCACAGATTCCGAAACGATTCACATATCCGGTCAATGAGCAGACTTTGAATAAAGCAAACTACGAAGCTGCTTCACAGCATGTGGGAGGTGACCTGCTCACAACAAGAGTCTTCTGGGACGTTAAGGATCCGGTCCAGGCTCCATAATGCTTTTTTAAATACATTGGAAAGCTGATCAGAGATGATCAGCTTTTTTTTGCAATGGTAAAATATTAACATTATTTAAGTTGGAAATTCAGAAATTACAACATTTATTTCGAAAGGTGGCTCCAACCCTTCTTTAAGCTATCATGAAGTGCCCTTCCTCAAAGATGAGGCCCTCGTACGTCTCGGCCGTGTTGCTGAAGCAAACCAGTCCTGAAGGATGCGGTAGTTGGAACCCCTGTTCACGGCAAATCCCCTGAAAGCAAAGTTCCCCCTTTGCTGCCCGTATGGTTCTGACGATACAACTACCAATCCGGAAGTCAAGAATGCGTATGGCGATGGTCAATATGTTTATAATCAACCTGTCTGGTGGGCAGGCGGATCATTCTAAAAGCCAGGTTTTAAATAAATGAGGGTTGTGATTTTCACAACCTTTTTTTTTGGGCTAAACCGTTGAAAATATATGACTTAAATCATGATTAATAATTGTTAATTTTTTTGGAAATATAATTTTCTTCGAATTTTAATCCGTTTGTTGTAAAAAATCATTTAATTTGGCGGTTTTAATTAAGAAACCTAAAACTAAATTCGTATGAAGAAACTATTTCTGCTGATGATTTTGTCTGTGTTTATAAGTGTTTCGGCACTTTTGGCGCAGACAAAAGTGATCACAGGAACGGTAACCTCCTCCATAGCAGGTGAAGGTCCGATTCCTGGCGTGACTGTACAGGTAAAAGGTACTACCATAGGCGCTGTTTCAGATGCTAATGGTAAGTACTCAATTAATGTACCTCAGGATGCAACAACACTTGTTTTTTCCTATATAGGGATGAAAAGCCAGGAAGTTGCAATCGCTGGGAGGTCAACTATTGATGGAGTGATGGAGTCCGATATCAAAGGACTCGATGAGGTAGTAGTTACCGCACTTGGAATATCAAGGGAGAAAAAGGCTCTTGGTTATGCCGTACAGGATGTTAAAAGTGAAGAATTAACCCGTGCAGCACAATCGAATGTACTTGCTTCTTTAAATGGTAAAATTGCCGGACTGCAGGTAAACCAGGCAGGTGGCCAGATCGGTGCGTCTTCACGCGTTGTTATCCGTGGTAATAGCTCACTTGGCGACAACCAGCCGCTTATCGTTGTTGATGGTATTCCCGTTTCAAACAGCTCGTTGCGTCAGAACAACGTCGACTTTGGAGCAGGCCTGTATGACATCAACCCTGATGATATTGAATCAATTACTGTTCTTAAAGGAGGTTCCGCAGCGCTATATGGTATGCGCGCCGGCCACGGTGTTATCTTGATCACCACCAAATCGGGCAGCGGACAGCGTTCGGGCTTGTCAGTTTCTTATGATGGAAACTTTAATGTCGACCAGGTTTACAGTTTGCAGAAAATGCAGAACAAATACGGCCAGGGCTATCTCGGCGATGAGTGGATATGGAAAGATGCTGTGGATAATGATGGTTACACAGGATCTTACGCTGATTTTGCTGCAGGAGGTTATGATCCCGGATATGGCTTCAGCTATGTAGACGGTTTGGGCAATGGAGTTAATGACGGAGTTGATGAAAGCTGGGGTCCCCGTCTTGATGCCGGGTTAAAACTGACTCAATACAACAGTCCCCGTAATGCAGATGGAGACCTGATAGCAACAGACTGGGTTTCTCATCCGAATAACATAAAGAGTTTATACCAGAATGGATATACGACAAGTCATAATCTTGCATTTGCCGCAAATTCCGATAAAGCAACGACCAGGGTTTCTGTTGGTTACCGTAATCAGAAAGGTGTGCTGCCCAATACTGATCTGAGCCGCTACACGATAAATTTCAATACTCTGATAAAACTGGGTAAATTATTTGATTACGATCTCTCTGCCAATTATACCAGGAGTGAAAGTGACAACCTGCCTATAACCGAATACAATGCAAGTAACCCGATGCAGTCAATGGGACAGTGGTTCGGCAGGCAGATCGACATGGCTGATCTTAAAGCCCATTGGACTGAAACCTTGGCAAACGGTTATCCTTACAACTGGAACAGCAACTACCATAACAATCCATACTGGAGTTTGAATAAGAACACCAACTCAATGGATAAGAACAGGCTCTTTGGAAAAACTTCGATTTACTTCAAACCTACTTCCTTTATTAAAGTTGAAGGTCGTCTCGGCGTTGATTATTACAACACGAAGACCATGCCTGTTATTACGTACAAATCAAATGAAATGCAGGCCGGAACAGGTGCATGGGATGGAGGGAAGTTCGATTTGTTCGATATCAAGAATTATGAATTGAATGCTGACCTTATCGCAACCTTAAATAAGAAGGTCGGAGACTTTGATCTGGGAGCTCTGGCAGGTGCCAATTACCGTGACCTTAAATATGAAAACTCACGGATTGGTGCAAGCCAGTTGACTGTTCCTGACCTGTTTACGATCGCTAATGTCAAGGGAAGCGCTGTCAATGAAATGGATCATTCATGGATCCGCAGCAATAGCGTTTACGCATCCGCAAGTGTCGGTTATAAAGCGATGGTGTACCTTGAAGGCAGTGCCCGACAGGATTGGACCTCTACCATTGCTGATCCGTTCTTTTATCCTTCTGTCAGCTTGAGCTGGCTTCCCACTGAAACATTCCACATCAATACTCCTATACTGAACTACCTGAAAATTCGCGGAGGTTGGGCAAAAGTTGGATCGGCAACAAGTGCTTACAGAACAGATCCTTATTTTTCAGCCAGTACTTATACTGTTTTTGGTGTGACACAGTACAGCCAGACAACAGAATTCCCGCCCACAGGTTTAAGGCCTGAACAGGTTATTACAAAAGAATTGGGTATTGAATCAAGGTTGTTTAATAACCGACTTGCATTCGATATATCACTTTACGATAAAACAACCACAGACCAGATCCTGCCTGTTGCAGTTTCTAAAGCTACAGGTTATAACTCGATGCTCATTAACGCAGGAGAGATCAACAATAAAGGTATTGAACTCCAGCTTCGTGGAAGTGTATTCCAGAAGAGCGATGGATTCAACTGGGATATTACACTTAACTGGTCAAAAGACAAGAGCGAGATTGTTGACCTGTATACCGACCCTGTTACCAAACAGCCTCTTGCATCATACAACATCGGAAGCCAGTGGAGCACTTATGTTCAGGCAAGACCCGGAGAACCCTGGGGAGTAATAGTCGGAACAGGTATGGTTCGCAGAGAGTCCGATAATGCAATTATCGTCAATGCCAATGGTTTCCCAAGATTAAAATCCAATATGATTCTTGGAAATGTTAACCCCGACTGGCTGGCAGGTATCAGGAATGAATTCAGTTATAAAGCTGTCAGCTTCGGATTCCTGGTTGATTTCCGCAAAGGCGGTGATATATTCAGCGTTTCACAAATGTTCGGAGCTTACTCAGGTCTTCTTGGATTCACAGCTGATGGAGAAATCCGCCGCGATGGGCTTGTACTCGGCAAAGATTTCCTTGCAGATGAGAAAGTTGTAAAAATAGTTACACTCGACGGAACCGATGTTCAGAAGTCTGTATTTGCAGATAATGATGTTCGTATAGGTGCACAGGATTTCTTTGAATCTTTCTACAGTAACCGTGAACTTGCAATTTATGACGGTTCGTACATAAAGCTTCGCGAATTCCATCTCTCGTATACCTTGCCCCAAAAATTATTCTCCAGTATTAATCTGATAAAGTCGGGTACTGTTTCACTGGTAGGCTCGAATGTAGCAATACTGTGGAGACATAAATCCAATATTTCAGGAATTGATCCTGAGACGACTGTAACCGCCGGTAACGATGGCGTAGGACTTGAAAGCACAAGCTATCCTCCTTCACGCAGCATGGGTGTCAAGCTTAATTTTACTTTCTAAATCATTTAAGAACAACAATATGAAAAGATATATTTTAAAATTTGGAATCCTGACATTCCTGTCTGTACTCATACTGAGCAGTTGTACAGATAAGTTTGAGGAGATCAATACCGACCCGGACAGGGCGAAGGATGCTCCGGCTACCAATGTAATGGCGTTCACTATCCGCTATTACGGCAGCACTTTCTTTGATGCCTGGGCTGATATGAATGAGCCTTCCACTTACGCAGGTTACCTTGCAAAGATCCAGTACATCGATGAAGCCCGTTATAATTTCAGGCCGGGTACCGTTGAAAACAACTGGTATTATGGCTATATTCTTCTGAACAACATCAACGAGATTAAAAAGAAAGCTACAAAAGATGGCGCTGATAATCTTCTTGGCGCTGCCAAAGTCCTTGAAGCAATTATTGTTCAGAGCATGACTGACCGCTGGAGGGATATCCCCTACAGCGACGCAATCAAGATGGGATCAGGAAGTCTCCTTCCGAAATATGATACACAGGAAGAGATATATCCCGCATTGCTCAATCTTCTC
Source organism: Bacteroidales bacterium (assembly GCA_035299385.1). Taxonomy (GTDB): domain Bacteria; phylum Bacteroidota; class Bacteroidia; order Bacteroidales; family VadinHA17; genus LD21. The sequence goes on from DATGWQ010000222.1 coordinate 9,465, forward strand.
TCTGAAGCAAACGATTTGCTGGCAACTCCGTCAGCCACAGACCAACTTGGTGAAGGTGATATACTCTTTGGAGGCGATGTAGCGAAATGGCAAAAATTAGCCAATTCACTCAGATTACGCCTTGCTATGCGTATCTCAGGTGTTGCCCCAACAGTCGCAAAGCCGGTTGTTGAATCAATACTCTCGAATCCGGGAGCAAATCCTGTTATGGCAAGCAACGATGACAATGCCGCTTTCAGCTGGCCGGGAACTTCACCTTATGAAGAGCCATGGTATGTTGATTCAAAATCCAGGGATGACCATAGCGTTAGCGATATTCTCGTAAATGCATTGGCAGCACTGAATGATCCGCGTTTACCCGTTTATGCCGTTCCTGCACAAAGCGACGGACAATTCAGGGGATTTACCGTAGGTGCAACAGCCCAGCCAAACATAGCCACTGTTTCAAGAATCGGACTCCGTTTCAGAAAGGATCCTGCCGGATTCTCACCAATTCTCAGGTATGCTGAAGTTATGTTCAATATTGCTGAAGCATCAAAAAAAGGATGGGCAACGGGAACAACAGCAAAGGCAGCATATGACAAGGCTGTCACGGCTTCTTTGAAAGAAAATGGTATCGCACAAACTGCTATCGACGCTTATCTTGCAGGTAACGGAGCTTTTGCAGATACTTATAATCAAATCTACCTTCAGGAATGGATTGCTTTGTACAAACAAGGCATGGAAGGATGGTCTTTATACAGGAGAACAGGTGTCCCCACTACTCATTACGTGGCTCCGGGATCCATGTTCCCAGGACATAATTCACCTCCGTTCAGATATCCCTACCCGGCAAATGAAGGTACTCTCAATGGAGCAAATAGTAAAACTTACAGTGACCAGGTAGTAGATAATTTCTGGGGTAAACAAATGTGGTGGGATACAAGAACAGGATTGCATTAATCCTGAAGTCTTGAACCTGTAAAAATTATATGTAGAGACCTTCCGTTTTCGGGGAAGGTCTCTATATTTTTATTTAACATCGATAATTTCGTCATTGAACATCAATTAACCTCATACTTATGTTCACACGTTTAAGTATTTGTTTGCTGGTATTCTTAAATAGTGGAATAGCATTCTCGCAGCTTTACTATTTGAGCTTACCTCCCGGACACAATAAGCTTTATGTCGGCGACGACAGAATTCCTGGAGTGGTTGGATCTCCATACCTTGTTGATGACTGGAGTAAGGGAAATATTACCTTATATAACGGCAAAATCGTCAATGACCTCAATTTAAGATATAATGTCTATCTGAAGGAATTTCATTATCAGGCTGATAATAATACATATATCCTTGGTTCCCCGGATAGTATCCTTTTCGTTGAGATGGGGGATAAACGGTTCATGTACCTGCCTTTTGAAGAGAAGAAAGAAAGCAAACAGAAGGATTACTTTGAAGTTTTGTCCGGTGATGGCACAGCCCAGTTACTGATAAGACATACGGTAATGCTGATTAAATCGAATTTTAACGTTGCACTGAATGCAGGTGAAAAGAACGATCGACTGGAACACAAAAGCGCCTATTATCTGAAAAAAGACAATTCGATTGTCCTGATCGATAAAAGGGGTCAGAGTTTATTCGATCTTTTGAGCGATAAGTCCAGGGAATTAAAAGACTACGCAATGAAGAATCATCTTTCGTTTACGGCTAAAGATGATCTGATGAAAATAATTGAATATTATAATTCCTCCGGTATTCATTGATTTTTCCTGAGGTTCACAAGCTCAACCCTCGTGGATGAGCTCCGCAGAATTTTTATGCTGAAGTCTTTTATGCGGATAACATCATTGATTTGTGGGATCCTTCCGTGATAAAATAGTATCATCCCGGCAAGTGTCGCATAATCATCGCTTTCAGGCAGATCCAGGTCAAACTTTTCATTGAGGTAATCTATCTCCAGCCGGCCGGATAGCACAAATTCACCGGGCTTCACAACCCGTTCGACCAGGTCCGTTGTATCGTGCTCATCCTCTATGTCGCCTACAATCTCCTCCAGGAGATCCTCGATTGTTATCATGCCTGAGGTACCGCCGAACTCGTCGACAACAAGTGCAATATTCCTCTTTTCCCTTACAAACATCCTCAGAAGCCTGTTAGCCGGCATGGTCTCAGGTACGACTGCAAGTTTCCTGAGCGCTGATTTTATGTCAGGCGGATTCTTGAAAATGTCCTTCACCTCAAAATAGCCTGCAACATTGTCGAGTGTGTCCTGGTAGATCAGGATCCTTGAGAATCTTGTGACGATAAACCTGTCTCTCAGCTGTTCCACAGAGCTGCTGATGGGCACTGCCTCGATCTCGGTCCGGGGCACCATGATCTCTTTCAGCTTGATATGTGACAGATCCAGCGCATTGCGGAGAAGGTTCTCATTATTTTCTTCCGTTTTACTGAAATCCAGCCTCATTGATTTATTCGATTGAGTCTCCCTTGTCTTCAAAATAATAAATGCCGCTCACCTTGCCGAGCTTCTGCCTGCGCAGGTGCGAGTCCGATTCGAAACCGATTGCATGCGTTTGCTGGTCAGGACCGGTTATTTCCACCTGGTGATCGGTATAAATAAGATCCTTGTTCCAATCCCAGTTCAGCAGGTCTGTCAGCAGCTTTGTACTGTCTTCATTTATAACAACAACACTGTCCCTTAGTTGCCATATGTCGTTCTTATCATCATGCTTTGCATATCTGGCCGTCACAGATCCATGCGCCACTGTATCGCCATCAAAATAGTCGACATGCAGGCCTTTCCTGAATTCAGTATAGGGGTCATCCCTGTTGGTCCATTTCTCGACCAATGGTGCGGTCATTACCAGCTGAAGACGGCCTGAATCGGAGTAAGTAACCCTGAAATCCTCTCCCTCAAGCGACGGCAGGCTCAGGTAATCGGATTTCGGAACCACATCAGCAGGACGTTCACACGAAACTGCAATGATGAATGCTGATGCAAGGATCACTATCAGCGTCCTGAAATTCATAAAATGTTATTCAAATTTTTTCTTGAGGAACCAGAAATCGTAAAGGTTGAGGCTTGCACCAATACTTATAATATCTTCATTATGAAGGCCATTGGCGAGCGATCCTGTTTTCCGGGTGTAATCAAAATAAAAGTTGACCTTAGAGTAGGGGTTCGTGCCGGCGGTGTAAGCGTTTCTGCCAAGGGGGATTCCAAAACCCGCTGTGACCCCGATTTCCCTGATCTGTTCATTTTCTATGAAGAGGTAATTGTCTCCGTAATGCCCTCCGAGCCTGTAATCTATCCTTCTTATAAGGCTGAAATTCGAGTATTTGTCCGGTGTATATTCAATCCCCAGAAGATAATTCTTTGTATCGGCTGCATACCCTGCTGATCCGGGGATTTCAGATTTTGACCATTTTGTTGCGACGAAATCAAACCCGGCAGTCAGCTTGTTTGTCCTGGCAAAGGTTATTCCTGCCCTTATTGTTGAAGGCAGCTTTGTATCACCGGCATTGCTGCCGATATAAGATACTGTATCGTATGTGCCGAATGAAGTATACCGGAATATGTAATTTGAGTAATCTGAGTTATATTTTTTTGAAGGCGTGAAGGAAATTCCGGCAGTCAGTGACTTTGCTTTCCCCAGGCTTAACATGTACTGGAGTCCAAAGTCAAAATTGATACCGTTTACCTGTATATTCTCAGTTGAATTATCATGGTATACATTGAACTGGTCGTCAAAGACAAACTTATTCACTCTTTTTATCTGGCCGAAGAGGATATTCATGTTCACGCCGGCAGAAAGATTATCGATCAGCTTTAATCCGGCCCCTGCATAAAATGTGCTTAACCCGCCTTCACCCGCATGTGATGCCGTATAGCCGCCAATAACAGGGTCATAACCTGCATCGCCCTGCTTCACGGAGTTGCTGATATTGTAATAGCCATTGCTGTAAGGCATTATTCCCGCTGTTATGCCTACACCTTTAGCGATAGGAAACCCGATCATCATATGATCGAAATTCATGTCGTCCGACCTGTGATTGTCCTTTCCCGCGCTAAGCCAGTCGATAGAATAATCGAGACCAAAATCAAAGATGAAAGATGTCGTATCAAAAGCGCTGTAAGAAGCAGGATTCGAGAAGTATATGTTCGTATTGTCCCGCTGTGCAGTGCTTATGCCTCCCATTCCCAGGCTCCTGAACGGTGCCGCGTTTTTAAGGGTGCCAAGATTGAATCTGGAATAAGGTGAATTCACCTGCTTTTGTCCCATGGCCGCAATTGCCGGAAAGAAAATCAAAATGGTGATAAAGGCTCTTGTTTTGTTAAGCATTGTATTCCAGAATATAATTTAAACCATCAATAACCAGGTCGGGAATGTACTTTGCCGCGTGATTGATTTTGCGGCTCAGCATTTCACCGTCTCCCCCTGACAGAATTACCTTTAAATCAGGGTCTTTTTCAAGAAACGTGCGAATATACTCATTTATTTCAAATATCACCCCTGACATTACCCCTGAGGTAATTGCTTCCTCGGTGCTCTGCCCCATCTGGCTGTATTCACCGGGGCTGTTTATCATGGGCAGAAGTCCCGTAAATTTGTTCAGAGCTTTGAACCTCATTGAAATTCCCGGGGAAATATTCCCGCCCCTGAAGCTTCTTCCTGAGAGGAAATCATAAGTGATGGCGGTACCTGCATCTATGATCAATACATTCTTGCCGGGATATATTTCATAAGCGCCTGCAACAGCTGCGATCCTGTCGGTGCCGAGTGTTTCAGGTGTGTGATATTCAATGGAAAAAGGCAGTTTCGATCCGGACGAAAGGAAATGCACCTCAGGGACATTGTTCACCAGGATGCCGCTCACAAACGGAGGAAGAATTTTAACCGTCGAGACTATTGCCCTTTTAATTGTCCTGTCAGAAATGAATGCCTCGAGCTCCATGCAGTTAAGGTCACGTATCCTGCTGACGGAAACTTTTTCTTTTCCTTCGAACAACGCGAGCTTCGTAGCTGTGTTTCCTATGTCTGCAATTAGATTCATACGCTAAAATTACTCGATTTTTTCTGTATTGCTTTTCATTTCGCTCAGCACCCTGATCGCCGCCTTTACCGATTTTACATCCGGTACTGTGAGACTGAGCTTTTCACCTTTCTGCTTTATGGTCATTTTTCTCTGCATCCTGTTCACATAATTCATTATCGATATGAAAACAGGGCTCTTGTAGAAAGACGATCCCGGATCGGCAATAAAGTTTGCGATCATCAGTTCGTTTTTCAGAAGGATCTTTTCTATTCCAAGCCCGACGGCTATCCATTTTAACCTGACGATATCCATCAGGGCCTGTGCAGGGGCAGGGATCTTCCCGAACCGGTCCCCGAGTTTCTGTTCGTATGCGGCAAGCGCTTCTTCAGTTTCAATTTCATTCAGCTCCTTGTAAAGCCGGATCCTCTCGGAAATATTTGATATGTATTCATCGGGGAACATTATCTCGAGATCGGTATCGACCTGGAAATCGTTTACAAACGTTTTCAGCTTGAGCGGCCTCACATTTACCACCGGTTTATCTGCATCCGGCACTCCTGCAGGAACAGTTTCGGGCAACTCTGTATCACGAAGCTCGGTCATAGCTTCATTCAGGATTTTCTGGTATGTTTCGAACCCTACATCTGCAATAAACCCGCTCTGCTCTCCTCCAAGGAGGTTACCCGACCCCCTGATGTCGAGGTCCTGCATTGCTATATTGAACCCGCTGCCAAGCTCGGAAAACTCCTCGATTGCCTTTAGCCTTCTTTTTGCCTCATGGGTAAGGGTTGTAAGGGGAGGTGCGAGGAGGTAACAGAATGCCTTCTTGTTCGACCGTCCTACCCGCCCTCTCAGCTGGTGAAGCTCTGAGAGACCGAAATGATGGGCATCGTTGATGAAGATCGTATTGGCGTTGGGAATATCCAGCCCCGATTCGATTATGGTGGTTGCAATAAGCACATTGTAATCGCCCTGGATGAAATTGAACATCACATTTTCAACTTCCTTGCCATCCATCTGGCCGTGTACAATGGCCGTCCTTACATGCGGGCAGATCCTCCTGATATGGTCCTGTATCTGCTTTATATTTTCAACCCTGTTATGAATGAAGAAGACCTGACCGTTTCTCGATACTTCATATTCGATGCCTTCCTTGATTATTTCTTCATTGTAACCATAAAGCTCGGTTACAATTGGCATCCTGTTGGGCGGCGGTGTGTTGATTATCGAAAGGTCCCTTGCACCCATCAGTGAGAACTGCAGTGTGCGGGGTATGGGCGTTGCAGTGAGCGTTAGTGTATCTACGTTAGCCCTCAGCTTTTTTAGTTTTTCCTTTACCGCCACACCGAATCGTTGTTCCTCATCGATCACCAGCAGGCCAAGATCTTTGAATTTCACATCCTGTCCAACCAGCCTGTGGGTTCCAATGATGATATCTATTTCCCCGTTCTCAAGCTTTTTGAGGATCTTCCTTTGTTCGGCCGGCTTCTTATGCCTGCTTATATACTCGACGTTGCAGGGAAATCCCTCCAGCCTCGATGAAAATGTTTTGTAATGCTGGAATGCAAGAATGGTCGTGGGTACCAGCACTGCAGTCTGCCTGCTGTCAGCGGCAGCCTTGAATGCGGCCCTGATGGCGATCTCTGTTTTGCCGAAACCTACATCACCGCATACGAGACGGTCCATCGGATGAGCTGTTTCCATGTCCTGCTTTGTTGCATTCGACGCGGTAAGCTGGTCCGGCGTGTCCTCGTAAATGAATGATGCCTCGAGCTCCCGCTGAAGATATGAATCAGGGGTGAAAGAATATCCGGGTGAAGCCATCCTCTTCGCATAAAGCTGTATGAGGTCCTTCGCAATGTCCTTTACCTTTTTCTTGGTGGCAAGCTTCAGCTTCTGCCAGGCGCCGGAACCGAGCTTGTAGATCTTCGGCTCGGCATTGTCCTTCCCTTTATACTTGGAGATGCGGTGCAGTGAGTGGATGCCTACGTAAAGAATATCATTGTCGCGGTATACGAGCTTTATCGCCTCCTGTATCTTACCGTTGACTTCAATTTTTTCAAGTCCGCCGAATTTTCCGATACCATGATCAATATGAACCACGTAATCGCCCGGGTTGAGACCCGTCAGCTCTTTGACAGAAATGCTTTCCTTCCTGCTGAAGAATCCCTTTATCCTGAATTTATGATACCTATCAAAGATCTGGTGATCAGTGTAGACAGATACTTTAAGATCATGATCGGTGAAGCCTGCATGTAGGTTGAGCAGGAGGGGAGTGAAATGAACTTTCGGGTTTATTTCCCTGAAAATATCATTCAGCCTTTCTATCTGTGATTCGCTTTCTGATACGATAAAAGTCGCGTAACCTTCCCTGTCGTTTGCCACAAGCTTGTCGGAAAGAAGCTCGAAGTTCTTGTTGAAAACAGGCTGCGGCTCGGTTCTGAAATCAAACGATGCATCCGGCTCGAAGACCGTGCTCTTTCCCGTTTCAAGGATCCTGAATTTGCTGCACAGGTCGATGAAGCGGTTGCCGGTCATTATCGTTTCGAGCTTGCCTGCGATCTGCCCCGAATGCTCCCTTTGCTCAGCCTGGTAATAGATAGTATTGATCTTTTCCCTTACAAAGCCTGCATCCTCTATCCAGAAAAGGGATGAAGGAGGCAGGAAATCCGTGAAAGAATCACTTATCTGTTCCAGGGAAATGTCCTGTATGTTGGGTATAACCGAAATATGGTCATGCACACTCACCGATAGCTGATCGTCCGTATTGAACGACCTTATTGTTTCGACTTCATCGCCAAAAAAATCAATGCGGTACGGCAGGTCGGCCGAATAAGAAAAAACATCGGCGATGCTGCCCCGGATTGAATACTGCCCGGGCTCGTAGACAAAATCTGTCCTTTTGAAATTATACTCATGCAGAACCTCCTCAAGGAATTCGAGTGAAAGCTTGTCGCCCTTGCTAATCTGAAGCGTGTTCTTCTTCAGGTTCTTCCGGCTGACAACCTTTTCCATAACCGACTCGGGGTAGGTTACGATTATGGTTTTTCTTTTTCCTGAAGCAAGATGGTTCAGGACACCGGTGCGAAGGACAATGTTGGCAGGTTCGGTCTGCTCGTATTGAACTGATCTTTTGTATGTTGAAGGAAAGAAGAATACTGAATCATCGCCATGCAGTGCAACAAGGTCGTTGTAGAAATATGCAGCATCCTCCTTTTCGGGAATTACAACAACATGCGTTGTCTGTGTTTTATCGTATACGAGTGCAAGCGCCATGGCACCCCCTGACCCTGTAAGGCCACCGAGCCTGATCCTGTGCACACTTTCCGAATTGATCTTTTCAATTAACGAGGGTATGACAGGATGCTTGCTTAGTCTGTCTGTTAATTCGCTTCTCTTCATTTTCGAAATCAGCCTGCAAAGTTAATGAAACTCATGCAGAAAACAGTTTCTTTTCCCGGCTCAGATCTTACTGTGAGAGTGCCGCCGTGAGCTCCCATGATCTGCCGCGAAAGGCTGAGTCCGATCCCTGATCCGTTTTTTCGTGTCGTGAAGAAGGGAATGAAGATCTTACCGATGTTTTCGGCGATTATGCCCGGTCCGTTATCGCTGACGCAGATTTCGGTGTGTTGTTCCGGGCCGGGACGACAGTATATTTTGATTACAGCTGCTTCATTTTCACAATTCGCCTCAATCGCATTTTTGATAAGGTTTATGAGTACGAGCGAAACCAGGTCCTCATCTGCATAAATTACCAGGTCGGAATTTCCAGGTTCAAAGATGAGTACGGTGTTTTTCCCCTTTTCGATGGTGCCGGCAAGGATCCTTACCCTGGAAAAGATGTCAGGAACACTGATTTTCTTTTTCTCGGGTCGCGGCACATGTGTCAGCTTGCGGTAGTTTTCCACAAACGTCATGAGTCCTTTGCTCTGATCTCTTATCACTTCGAGCCCTTTCAGGGTTGTGGAGATCGTATTCCCGGTGACAAGCACCGGGTCGAGGGGCTTCCCTTCTACTCTATAGATATCGGACAGAGACTCGGAAAGAGATGTGATGGGTGTTATGGAGTTCATTATCTCATGCATCAGCACCCTGATGAGCTTCATCCACGAATCGATCTCCTTTTCGTCGAGTTCGTGCCTTATATCCTGCACCGACAGTATCGTCAGGCGTTTTTCATCCGATCCGTACGATGTGCTCTTGAGCGCAAGCTGAATATCCCCCTTTTTAGTACTGATGCCGACCAGCTTCCTTTCATTCGGCTTCATTGACGATATGACATTATGAAGCTTCATGTCCACTTTTTCGAGCTGCCTGATATGGGTCAGGGTTTCGGTCATCAGGAGCTCTTTTGCCGATGTATTGGCATTCTGGATGAAGCCTCTGTTGTCGAAAGTAATTATCCCTATGGCAACATGTTCGAGTATTTTTTTGAAGTATTGTTCCTGCTGATTGTTCCTGATCCTCAGCTGCTGGATCTGGTGATTCACATTGTTCATGCTTTGATACAGCTCCCTTAGGCTGCGGTCTCCGTCAGACGCATTGAACGAAAGCCCCGACTCCTCGTTTTTTACCGAATCAAAAAAATACCTTATGCTTTTGTTGGTCCTGTTCAGGTAAGATACCAGGTTTGCCGTGATAAAGACAAGGGCTGCAGCACAGAGGATCATGAGCCTTAGCGACTGTTTTTCGGAAATGAGAAATGCAAGAGCAAGGCATAGCAAAAAAATTGCCAGGACGTAAACCACGATGCTTAAATAGAGCTTCCTGCTGATCATGCTTTTCTTTTCAGCTTGTTGTACAAGGTCTGCCTGGTCACACCAAGCTGCTCTGCAGCAGCAGTCAGGTTGCCATTGTTTTTTTCAATTGCAAGGCTTATCATCTGTTTTTCCATTTCCTCGAGTGTTCTGAACGATCCGGCATTTTCAGCCTGAAGCAGAGGCCTGAGATAAATTTCTTCGGGCCTGATCACCGATCCGTCGCTCAGTATTACAGATTTTTCGATGGTATTCTGCAGCTCCCTGATATTTCCCGGCCATGAATAATCCAGTAATTTGTCGAGAGCATGCTTGCTTATTTTCAATTCCGGCTTGGCATATTTCCGGGTGTATTTTTTCAGGAAGAATTCAGCCAGCAGGATTATGTCATTCCCTCTTTCCCTTAATGGCGGCATTTCAATATGGATAGTGTTGATACGGTAAAGAAGATCTTCCCTGAATAATCCGTCTCTCACCATTTCCCCGATATTCCTGTTCGTCGCGCTGATAAGCCGGATGTCGACGGTAACAGGATTGTTTGATCCCACCCTTGTTATCTGCCTGCTCTCAAGGGCCGAGAGCAGTTTTGCCTGGAGATGAAATGAAAGGTTCCCGATCTCATCCAGGAACAATGTCCCTTTGTCGGCTATTTCGAATTTGCCCTGCCTGTTCTCCCTGGCATCGGTAAAAGCTCCTTTCACATGACCGAAAAGCTCGCTTTCAAAGAGCGTTTCGGTTATTGCACCCATATCGACACTCACCAGGATCTGAGATGAGCGGTGCGACATCCTGTGAATTTCCTGTGCTATAAGCTCCTTCCCGGTTCCATTCTCCCCGGTGATAAGAACATTGGCATCGGTTCCTGCCACCTTCCTTGCAAGTTTCAGAACGTTGAGGATCTGTGGCGACGATCCGATTACATTTCTCTGCTCCCTGTTAAGCTCTTTCCTGAGCTCGGACTCCCTTTCCCTGAGGCCTCTGACCTCACTTTTTGAAAGACTGAGCTGAAGGGCAAGTTTCAGCGTGGCGATCAGTTTTCCGTTTTCCCATGGTTTCAGCACAAAATCAGCCGCGCCGGCCTTGAGTGCTTTAACGGCTGTATCGATATCACCGTAGGCCGTTATCATTACTACAGAGATATCAGGATTTGTTTCCCTGATCCTCCCAAGCCAGTATATGCCTTCATTCCCGCTGTTCACCCCCGCCGTGAAATTCATGTCGAGGACAACAACATTATATTCTTTCTTCCTCAGCTCCGACGGGATCAGGTTGGGATTTGAGATTGTTGTTATCTCCCCGAATTCATGGACAAGCAATATCTCAAGGGCGCTGAGAATGCTTTTGTTGTCATCGACTATCAGAATTGATGATTTCATCTTTCTCTGAATTTACTGCAATGATCTGACATTATGCAATATACTATTTTTTGTAAAAAAAATTAACTATCTCACGTAAAAATCTTTTACATTTTATTGGATTAAATATTTATATCTTTCTGTTTATCAGGATAATATATTTATGGCATTATATTGGAAAGATTGCTGAAAAAAGAAATAATGCTTAGTTCAGATTTCAAAGCTGCGATAAGGAACATCTTCAGGAACAAGGTTCCTTCGGCAATAAGCATCCTTGGACTGGGAATAGGCCTGGGGTGCATAATTTTGCTGCTGGCGCTCATTATCCATGAAAAATCTTTTGACAGGCACATTCCGGGATACAAAAATGTATACAGGATAACCCTGGGGAATATAGGTCAGGCACCGCTTCCCCTTGCCGGGAAAATGAAATCCGAATTCCCTGAAGTGAAGGATTATTTCAGATATGTCCAGGCAATGTCGGTGCAGATCAGGACAAAAGACAATGCGATAATCAGGGAATCTGATTTCTCGTTTGCCGACAGCTCAATATACAGGATCCTTGGGGTAAAGTTAATATCGGGCAAATATGCCTCATCACCGGCGGAAGTTGCAATTGCAAGGAGTGCCGCAGGAAAATTCTTCGGGGAGTTATCGCCGATCGGGCTGGTGCTGCCTGTAAAGTTCGGCGATGGCTTCACCCCGCTGACCGTTTCAGGGGTATATGATGACTTTCCTTCAAACTCTACCCTGAAACCATCTTTTATTGCTGATATAAAGGCTTCAGAAAAGATATTTGCCCAATGGCAGAGGACCCTGGGTGATTTTGGCTCGGTGGAACGCGTGTTCTCCGACTGGAGATTTATGGAATTCCTTTCCTATGTTGTCCTGGAGCAGAACTCAAATCCTGAAAAAGTTGCTGAAAAGATGGAAAAGTATAAGGAGTTCCTTACGGTTGAGAAAAAGGAGGAAATGCATTTCAGGTTGCAGCCTGTATCGGAGATTTACCTGCATTCGGAAGGGATTTCGGGTAACCAGTACCTGAGGCAGGGAAATCCGCGGGAGTTGATTTATTATGAAGTTATCTCGTTACTGATACTCATCATTTCACTTTCCAATTACGTTCTCCTGACCAGGGCCGGCGTTGCCCAGAGGATCTTCAACCTGGGCACCAGGAAAGTTTTCGGGGCATCACATGCAAAGATCCGCAGGCTCATCATCCTTGAATCCAACCTTATCGTACTCATCAGCATTATACCTGCTACTTTCATTATAGACTATGGAATGGAGCTCGTCAATGCTACTCTTAATAAATCGCTTTCTCCCGATGTTTTCAGGAGTCCCGGTGTCCTGTTGCTGCTGTTATCGGTCGTATTGCTTACCGGTACACTGGCAGGATGGCTCATAGGATTACACTATTCAAAAGTTCCCGCACTCGACCTTATTTCAGGGAAGGCCCGCAACGGCACACATGCAAAATGGAACTACTCTTTCCTGGTCCTTCATTTTACTATTTACATGGTATTTGCTGCAGGCATCCTCGGTGTTTCGAAACAGATCAGGTATTCGCAATCCGCGTACAGGGGAATAAATCCTGAAAACGTGATGGTCTCGGAGCTTGCTTCTGCTGAACTCATGAGCAGTTTTAATACTGTCAGGGATGAGATGCAAAGAGTCCCCGGGGTCATTGCAGTCGCAGGAGGTACGATCATTCCCCCTTTCGGGAATTATCTCCCCGTTACGCTCGCTACAACCGAAGGTGATAAAATAAGGTTCGATGGTCTTATAATGGGGGAGGGTATGACAGAACTTCTTGGCATTGAGATCATAGACGGGACCTCATTTGGACCTTATAAAGCCGGCCCTCCGGAAGTGCTGATCAATGAGTCGACTGCAAAGGCACAGAAAGTGAAGGCAGGAGAAAACCTCCTGGTGTTCAGGGTAAAGGGAATTGTCAGGGATTTTAATGCTCATTCCCTGCACACTGCAATCCAGCCACTGGT
>DATGWQ010000223.1:0-2761 GCA_035299385.1 Bacteroidales bacterium
CTTGCAAAAAAATATCTCAAAAAAGGACCGGGTGGTGTTCTGAGCTTTGTTCTCAAAGCTGATCAGTCAAAAGCGGTGAAGCTGGTCGAATATTTCAATCTGGTAAGCCATCTGGCAAATGTCGGCGATGCCAAGACCTTAATTATTCAGCCATCAGCCACTACGCATTCACAGCTCTCACGCGAAGAACAGATAGCAGCCGGTATCGAGCCGGGACTTTTCAGGGTATCACTGGGCATCGAACATATTGAAGACATAATCAACGATTTCGACCAGGCATTCAGCAGACTGTAATATGAAAAAATTCGAATACAAAAAACCTTTTAGAACTGAACTCGGGGCAGAATTGCCGGGAATAGAAATTGCATACCATACCTGGGGCAGGCTGAACAGCGATGCAGATAATGTAATCTGGGTATGTCATGCACTTACGGCAAACTCCGATGTTGAGGCGTGGTGGCCGGGAATGGTAGGCAAGGGGCTTCTGTTCGATACTGACAAATATTTTATTGTCTGTGCAAATGTGCTTGGTTCATGCTATGGCACCACAGGCCCGGCTTCTGTTAATCCCTTAACAGGCAAACCATGGCTCCGCGACTTTCCCCGGCTTACAATCAGGGACCTTGTCGATGTGCATGAAATCCTGAGGAATTTTTTAAGGATAAAGAAAATCCACAGTGTCATCGGGGCCTCCATCGGAGGCTTCCAGGCACTGGAATACTCGATTATGCATCCGGAAGTTATTCAGCACCTGATTTTTGTTGCATCTTCCATGAAGCAGTCACCCTGGGCAATAGCCTTCAGCCAGTCGCAGCGTCTTGCCATGGAGGCCGATCCCACATTTCTCGACGGGGATCCTGAAGGTGGCAAGAAGGGTCTCAAAGCAGCACGTTCAATTGCACTGCTGAGCTACAGGAACTCAAATACCTATAATAAGACCCAGGCAGAAGATGCAGATGAGAAAACCTCTTCATTCAAAGCTGCTTCATACCAGGATCACCAGGGTGACAAGCTTGTCAAGAGGTTCAACCCGTACTCATACTATTGCATTGTGAATATGTCAGATACGCACAACATAGGCCGGGGCAGGGGTGGAACCGTAAAGGCCCTTAAGTCAATTAAGGCAAAGACTTTATGCATCGGAATTACATCCGACCTGCTCTTTCCTGTGCATGAGCAAAAATTAGTAGCTGAACATGTAAGCGATGCAAAGTACAGCGAAATAGATTCTTTTTATGGTCACGATGGGTTTCTCATCGAAAGTGACATCATTACAAAAGTTATAAGGGAGTTCTGGAACAATAATCAAAAAAACTAACAATGACCAGGGAAAAACTCAGAATAGGCCTGTTTGGATATGGCTGCGTCGGACAGGGACTTCACGATGTGCTTAACAGCAGTAAAGGCTTCAAGGCCGATATCGTAAAGATCTGTGTCAAGGACAGAACAAAAAAGAGAAGGATCCCTATGGAAAACTTCACTTACGATAAAAACGACATTCTTAATGATCCTTCAATAAATCTCATTGTAGAGCTGATAGATGATGCAGATGAAGCATTCAATATTGTCAGCACTGCGATGATGCTTGGCAAGAATGTTGTAACCGCCAATAAGCTGATGGTGGCAAAACATTTCCGGGAGCTCGTCGACATGCAGGCGAAGTACAGGGTCTCACTGCTTTATGAAGCATCTGCCGGAGCCAGTATTCCGATTATCAGGAATCTTGAGGAGTATTATGACAATGAGCTTCTTTATTCACTAAGAGGAATACTCAACGGCACTTCAAATTACATCCTTACAAAGATGCACTGCACCCCGATGTCGTTTGCTGAAGCCCTGAAGGAAGCTCAGCAGAAAGGTTTTGCCGAATCCAATCCTACCCTGGACGTCGATGGCTGGGATGCCAAGTATAAACTGTGCATCATCACGGGACATGCTTACGGGCTTTTTCTCAATCCCGATGAAGTTTTTCATTACGGAATAAGGAAGATCTCCGAATTCGATATCCAGTATGCCAAGGAGAAAGGCTTCAAGATAAAGCTTGTGCCTTATGTAGGCAAGACAAGCGAAAATACGATAACCAGTTTTGTACTGCCGCGGTTTATCTCATCCGATAAATACCTTTATAATGTGGATAACGAGTATAACGGCGTAATAACAGAAGCAGCTTTCGCAGACAAGCAGTTTTTCAGCGGGAAAGGCGCCGGCGGACATGCCACGGGAAGCGCTGTGCTCTCTGACATCTCGGCTAACTCGTACGGATACAAATACGAATACAAGAAATTCCAGCAGGGCACGATTACCAATTATACCAGGGATCACAAGCTTGAGGTATATCTCAGGTACATTGATGAAAAGGACAGGGAAATATTTGGATTTGAGGAAGTGTCGGAATACTTTAGCGGAAGATTTTTCAAGTATGTCATTGGTGTGCTGAATCTCAGCCGTCTTTATGAGCTGAGGGAACAACTCAATGATCTTAATGTTTTTATTGTCAATACCGGAAGAAAGTTTAACTCTCCGGCGAATGCGCAGCTTTAAAATCTTTTTGGAGTTACATGAAAAAGGAAATTACTGAACTTGTAAAAGAAAAAATCCTGGTGCTTGATGGCGCCATGGGCACAATGATCCAGAAGCATCGCCTGGGTGAAGAGGATTACAGGGGAGAAAGATTCAGGAATCATCCTAAGCAGCAGAAAGGCAATAACGATCTCTTGTCGCTGACCCGCCCTGATATCATTGCGGGCATTTACAGGAAATA
>DATGWQ010000224.1:0-4328 GCA_035299385.1 Bacteroidales bacterium
GTCTGCAATTTCTGCAACGATGAGCTGCTCCATTCAACCGAAGCCTCACAGATCGAAACTGCAAGGTTGGAAATTAAGAGGCTTTTTGATGATGTAAGGGGGAAGAATGAATATGATGCCATTCTCTGTTACAGCGGAGGCAAGGACAGCACCTACACTCTCAAGCTGGCAGTCGAAAAGTACGCCCTTAAGTTGTTGTCATTCACTCTCGATAACGGCTTCATTTCTCCGACAGCATTCAGGAATATAGAAAAAGTTGTCAGCGCACTGGGGGTCGATCATATTACCTACAGGCCTTCCTATAAGTTCATGAAGGAGCTTTTCAGGTTTTCCACCACTGCCGAAATTTACAATCCGCGGACTCTGACCAGGATATCGGCGAACTGCAACTCATGCATTTCGATCGTGAATATAACAGCCCTCAAATGGGCGATGGAAAAAGGAATTCCCCTGATCCTTGCAGGTTTTACACTGGGACAGATCCCTGCCAATACGATCCTGTACCGGAACAATTACGAGTTTTTCCGTGAAAGCAGGATGCCCGTTATACAGAAGTTCAGATCCGCCCTTGGCGAAGATGTAAAACGATATCTTGAAATTCCCGATTCACTTCTAAGGAAAAATCCTCTTATTCCATTCAATGTTAATTTATTAACACTGGAAAACATAACTGAAAAGGAGATACTGGAGCAGATACAGCCCCTAGGATGGATAAAGCCCGGTAATCTCGATGGCTGTTCGACCAACTGCGCCATAAATGCTTTCAATAATTATGTTCATGAAAAGCGTTTTGGATTCAATCCATATGAGCTCGAGCTGAGCCATCTGATACGGAAGAACCTTATGACAAGGGAAGAAGCCCTGGGAAAAATGTCTGAACAGCCGGTTGATCAGATCCATTCCATCATCAAAGAGCTCGGATTCAGTAAAGATGATCTGATCCTGATATCGGAGCAGCAAATCCCTGGCATCATTATTTCATAATTCAATAAAATATAAACGAATGGACAGATTGAAGATCTCGGAAATTCAAAAGCAATTCTGGCTGATTCAGAAAGTCTACAGGAACAATCTTGCATACAATATCCCTGTTATCGTGAAATTCGACGGGGTGCCCGACATCAAAGCCCTCGAATATGCATATGAATCAGTTGTGAAAAGGCATGAAGCCTTAAGGTCATATTTTCGGGAAAGCAATGATGAGGTATTTCTTGAAAATGTCAGTATCGGCCAGGTACATCTTTCAATCCCCGTGATTGAAATAACGGGTGAGTTGCACGAAAATGAACTTCCTGAAGAAATAGTAAATGAAGTACATGCAGCATTTGACCTCGGCAACTGGCCGCTTCACAGGGCAAAGCTGTTCCTGTTCCCAGGCGGCACATCGGTGCTGATGTTTGTTTTCAACCATATCATAACCGACCTTGAATCAAAAAAGATCTTTTCCGAAGAGCTTTCGGAATTCTATAACTCATATAAAGACAGAAACAACCCCAGCCTCCGGGATATGACCGGAAATTATTCAGATTATACGAGGGAAGCTGAAGAATGGCTGAAGACAAAGGAAGCCGATGAAATGAAATCGGAATGGAAGAAATTCATTCCCGAAGTGCCTGAAAATCCTGAATTTCCTTCCGATTTTCCCAAGCCAAAGGTGAACAGCCAGGAGGGGAAGAGGAAACATTTCACGCTTGGCGGTGAGCTTTACCGTGAGGCTGCGTCATTTGCCGCTAAGAACAACGTGACAACATTCACGGTCTTCCTTGCGATCTGGGCTTCACTGCTACACAGGCTGACAGGTCAGAATAAACTGATCATCGGGGTGCCTTTTACAAACAGGAAGAAGGATGAATTCAAGAATACATTCGGCTGTTTCGTCAACATAATTCCTCTTCCCGTGACTTTTGATGAGGATATTTCCTGCATTGATCTCCTGAAGCAGATCCGTTATTCGCTTTTAAAAATGCACAGGATTCAGGAGATGCCGTTTATGATCCTTAACGACCTGCTTAAAAAAAGCGGCAGCAACCAGATATTTTATGCCGGTTTTACATTTGAGCCTCCGGTGAACCTGGCGCTAGGAGACATGCTGTCGGCACCTTTGAAAATTGAGAAGAACGGCGCTCAGCTCGACCTGTTTCTTACTTTATGGGAAGAGGACGATGACCTGAACGGTTACCTGGAATTTTCGACCCTGCTGTTTATGGGCCGTACGGCAAGTCATTTTATAGATATATTCAGGCAGCTCGCTGCTTCGTTTCTCAGGGGCTCAGCTCAGAAGATATCTCAGCTCGACATCCTTTCAGATGAGGAGAAAAGAACAATAATGTCGTGGAACGATACCGATCATGAGTATTCGCGGAACATGTGCCTTTCTCACAAGCTCGAGGAACAGGTCCGAAAGACTCCTGATTCGACGGCTGTTCTTTTCGGGAGGAGATCGCTCACATATTCCGAATTTGACAGGCATGTCAACAGGCTGGCCAATTACCTTGTAAAGCAGGGAGTAAAAACTGAGGATGTGGTATGCGTATGCATGGAACGCTCACCTGAACTGCTGATTGCACTTTATGCCATTCATAAGGCAGGCGCTGCGTATATGCCTGTCGATCCGTCCTATCCGGCAGCCCGTCTGGCCATGATGCTTGATGATGCTCTGCCGGTATTGGTCCTTACAAAAAAACACTCGGAAGCGAACCTGCCGTCAGGCTTCAGGAAAATACCGCTGGATGATATTCTTGAGAAGCCGTTGTCGTCAAACGACACCGCTCCCCGCAGCGGATGCGGTCCAGGCAATCTGGCCTATCTCATCTATACTTCGGGTTCGACCGGAAAGCCAAAAGGTGTTATGATCGAACATCATTCCGTGATCAACAAGCTGGAATGGATGCAGTTCAGGCATCCTCTCGGCAGCTCTGACACCATGTTGCTGAAGACGCCGGTCACATTCGATGTTTCCGTCTGGGAACTATTCTGGTGGATGTTCAACGGGGCCAGGGTTGCAATCCTTCCCGCAGGCGGTGAGAAGGAACCCAGGATGATCATTGATGAGATCTTTTCAAAACAGGTTACTACTACCGTTTTTGTGCCGTCAATGTTTTCACATTTTGTCGAGTATGTGAAGACTAAAAATGAAACCGCAAAGCTTCACAGCCTTAAATGGATAATCCAGATCGGCGAGGCATTGACCCCTCAGCTGGTGAACAGCTTCAATGAACTGCTTACCCCGGAGTTCGATCCTTTGATGGTGAACACATACGGCCCTACAGAAACCACTGTTGCAGTATCATGGTACGACTGCCCAAAGGAAAAGAACATTGAAAAGATCTATATCGGCAAGCCAATATATAATACGAGGATGCTGGTGGTCAACAGCAGGAATATGATCCAGCCCGCCGGAGTGCCGGGTGAGCTCGTCATTACAGGAGAGAACCTCTCAAGGGGATATCTCAACAGGCCTGAACTGACTGATGACAAGTTTATTTACCTGAGGTACCCTGACGGGCAATGCATTAGGGGATACCGTACAGGCGACCTGGTAAAATGGTCTTATGACGGGAATATAGAATTCATTGGCAGGACAGATTTTCAGGTAAAGCTGAGAGGATACAGGATAGAGCTGGGTGAGATCGAGTCGAAAATTCTCGACATGGGGTATACCAAAGCCGCTGTAGTGGCAGTAAAGGAGCTCAGGCCCGGGAACATGATGATTGCTGCATATGTGGTTCTCAAGGAACACAGCGTTCTGTCTGCTGAGGCAATTAAAAAATATCTTGCCGGGAAACTTCCAGATTACATGGTGCCTTCATACATAACAATAATGGATGAATTGCCCCTGAACACCAGCGGAAAGATCGACAGGAAAGCTCTTCCGCTTCCCGAATTTGGAACCCAGGAAAAGCTTGTTGATCCCCATACTTCATATGAGAAACGGCTTCTTGAAATCTGGAAAGAAACGCTGGGAGTGGCAGAGCTGGGTATCACGCAGAATTTTTTCGATGTCGGGGGTAATTCACTCCTTGCGGTTCATATGGTAAGCCAGATCAGGAAAAAATTCAACCTGGACATTGAACCTGTTCATATGATGGAACATCCGAATATAAGGTCGCTTGCTGCATTCCTCAGTGAGGGTGGTGATGGAGGGATGGTGGAGGATACAGTGATTGACCGTTCGGTTGAAATGAGAAAACAGGCTTTCAGCGTGCTTCGTCAGAAGAGAACAGGATCTCCCAATTAATATCATGAGCAATAATCAGGCAATAGCTGTAACCGGAATGGCCTGCAGGTTTCCGGGAGCATCAGATATCAATGAGTTCTGGAACAACCTG
>DATGWQ010000225.1:0-22378 GCA_035299385.1 Bacteroidales bacterium
CCATCATCCCAGTATGCTTTATAACCGTTGTATTCAGGCGGGTTATGTGAAGCCGTTATGACCACACCGCTCTGGCATTTGTATTTCCTGATTGCAAACGAAAGCTCAGGCGTGGGCCTCAGCGATTCAAAAAGAAGGACATCAAATCCGTTTGCAGAAAAAATTTCAGCTGTTTTCTCGGCAAAGTAGCGGCTGTTGTTGCGGCAGTCATGAGCAATTGCAACCTTAACCGGACTGCTTCCAAATTGCTTTTTCAGGTAATTTGAAAGACCCTGGTTAGCCATACCGAGAGTATAGATGTTCATCCTGTTTGTTCCGGCTCCCATTACCCCCCTTAGTCCGCCTGTACCGAATTCAAGATCCTGGTAGAAAGCATCGATGAGCTTCTTCTCATCATTTTCGAGCATTTCCTTTACTTCTTTCCTGGTTGCCTCATCAAATTCCGGCCCCAGCCAGGTTTTTGCCCTGTTCCTGATTTCTTCTATGGATAACATAATGCAAGAGATTTATTTATCAATTGGAAGTGACGTATGAAAGACTATAAAACAGTGAAAAAGTTTATCTAACCGAGTTTTTCCATGCACCTTTTCAGGCTTTCACGCCAGTGCGGAATTTCGAGATTATAGTTCTCCCTTATCTTGGCCTTGTTCATTACAGAATATGAAGGTCTTTTTGCAGCCTGTACGAATTCAATGCTCAGTACAGGCCTGACTTTGCAATTCAGCCCTGCCTCCTTCATGATTTCGACTGCAAAGTCGAACCATGTGCAGGCGCCTTCATTTGAATAATTGTATAATCCTGGATAAAATGCCAGCTGGTTTCGGATAACGCCTGCCACGATGTGCATTATGGCCCCGGCAAGATCGGCAGCATATGTAGGGGTTCCTGTCTGGTCGAAAACCACATTCAGCGAATCCTTTTCATGCCCCAGCCTTAGCATCGTTTTGACAAAATTGTTTCCAAAAGATGAATAAAGCCATGATGTCCTTATCACCATCGACAGCTGATGTGAAAGGGCAAATTTCTCCCCCGCAAGCTTTGACCTGCCGTATGCGGAACGGGGATCCGGTTCTGATGTTTCGGAGTACGGGACAGCCGAGTCTCCATCATAAACATAATCTGATGAAATATGAATGAACCTGCACGTCGATCCCTGGATTGCATCCGCAATATTCCTGACGGCATAACCATTCACCTTCATGGCTGTTTCAGGTTCGTTTTCCGCTTTGTCGACCAGGTTGTATGCAGCGCAATTTATTATCCAGTCGGGGGAATTCTTACCGATGAACTCTTTCACTGCCGTTGAATCAGTGAGATCAAGATTGCGGATGTCGGTAAAGATAAAATCGTAACCGTAATAGTTCCTGGACAGAAGCTGCAGCTCGTTTCCAAGCTGTCCGTCAGAGCCGGTGATGAGAATGACTGCCATAAGCTTTCTAGAAATTAGCCTCCGCATCGCGGAAAACCGGATGCTTCAGGTCCTTTTCGCTGATTATCGTATCTATATCCCCGAGCTTCCAGTCAATGTTCAGCTCAGGATCGCGCAGTGAAATTCCGCGTTCAAACTGTGCATTATAGAAACTGTCGCATTTGTAA
This sequence comes from Bacteroidales bacterium, assembly GCA_035299385.1. Lineage (GTDB taxonomy): Bacteria > Bacteroidota > Bacteroidia > Bacteroidales > VadinHA17 > LD21. Next base: position 1,597 of record DATGWQ010000225.1, read on the forward strand.
AGTATCACGGCTGTTTCGCTCAGAACGCTGAAGCCGTGTGCAAAACCTGCAGGGATAAAAAACTGGTCCTTTGTTTCTGAATTCAGTTCCGTACCAAACCATTTGCCATAAGTGACTGAATCTTTTCTAAGGTCCAATACAACATCGAATATCTTCCCCTCGACCACCCTGATGAGCTTGGCCTGGGCAAAAGGATTGAGCTGGTAATGAAGTCCCCTGATCACCCCTCTTGAAGATTTTGATTCATTGTCCTGGACAGGTTTGAAGTTTATGCCATGTCCAGACAATTCCCTTTCATTATAGCTTTCAAAGAAATATCCCCTGCTGTCGTGGAAAACCGAGGGTTTGATTATGACAAGTCCCGGGAAACCTGTTTCCAGTATCTTCATGCTAATTCATTTAAATCCGTCAAAAATATTCCTGTCCTCAGAAGCGACATGAAGCAGGTACTTTCCGTACTGGCTGTTTTTAATTGGTCGGGCAATAGCCATAAGCTGCTCCTTGTCAATGTAGCCCTGGTTAAATGCAATCTCCTCGATACATGCAGCTTTAAGACCCTGCCTCTGTTCCAGGGTGGCTATGAAATTGGCAGCCTGGAGGAGGCTTTCACAGGTGCCGGTGTCGAGCCATGCCATACCCCTTCCCATAAGCTTTACTTCAAGTGAGCCTTCTTCAAGATAAACCCTGTTGAGATCAGTTATTTCAAGCTCCCCGCGGGTTGAGGGCTTCAGCGATTTCGCTTTTTGTACAACAGTATTGTCGTAAAAATACAATCCCGTCACTGCATAATTTGACCGCGGTGATTTCGGTTTCTCCTCTATGCTGACAGCTTTCCTGTCCTTGTCGAATTCAACCACGCCGTACCTCTCGGGATCGTTTACATAATACCCGAAAACACAGGCTCCTTTTGTGAGTTTTGAAGTTTTCCCCAGCACTTCACCGAAGCCATGCCCGTAAAAAATATTATCACCGAGAATCATGCATACTGGCTCGCCATTGACAAATTCCTCACCTATAATAAAAGCCTGGGCGAGTCCTTCGGGTTTGGGTTGCTCCCTGAAGCTGAATTCCATTCCAATCGATTTGCCGTCACCAAGCAGCGATCTGAATGCAGGAAGGTCGCGAGGTGTCGAAATGATAAGGACCTCGCGAATGCCGGCAAGCATAAGCACGGACAACGGGTAATAGATCATCGGTTTGTCATATACCGGAAGGAGTTGTTTCGATATGGCGCTTGTTATCGGGTGCAGCCGTGTTCCGGATCCGCCGGCGAGAATTATTCCTTTCATTCAGGTTAGTTCAAAGTTCAAAGTTAAAGTACATGTTATCTTTACGCTCTACGCTCAACGCTTTACGCTATTGGTTCAAGGTTCAAAGTTCAAAGTTCTCTGCTTACTGCTTACTGTTTTTAACCCACCCCTGCCCCCTCCGGGGAGGGGAATTCCGCGCACGGGCCACCTTTGCGGTTTACCTCTACGCTCTACGCTCAACGCTCTACGCTCAACGCTCTACGCTATTGGTTCAAGGTTCAAAGTTCAAAGTTCTCTGCTTACTGCTTACTGCTTACTGTTTTTAACCCACCCCTGCCCCCTCCTGGGAGGGGAATTCCGCGCACGGGCCACCTTTACGCTTTACCTCTACGCTCTACGCTCTACGCTTTACGCTTGCTTTCTTCCTATTCCGAAATACTCAAATCCCTGTTTTCTAATCTCAGCGGGATCGTAGATATTTCTGCCGTCAAATATCACTTTTTTCTTCATTATTTCCGACAATTTTGAGAAATCGGGCAGGTGAAATTCTGACCATTCCGTTACAAGCGCCACGGCATCAGCATTTTCGGCGGCTTCATAAAGATCGGAGGCATACTCTATCCTGTTTCCCAGGACTTTCCTGACCTCATCCATGGCGGCAGGATCGTATGCATTTATTTTACATCCTGCGCCCAGCAGGTTTTCAATAAGCACGAGTGAAGGGGCTTCCCTGATATCGTCCGTTTTAGGCTTGAAAGACAATCCCCACAGTGCAATTGTTTTTCCTTCAAGGTTATTGCCGAAATACTTCTTCATCTTTCTGAAGAGAATTGTTTTCTGATACTCGTTTGTCTTTTCAACAGCCCCGACGACATTCATTTCAAAGCCGCAATCACTCCCTGTTTTGATAAGCGCCTTGACATCCTTTGGAAAACATGAGCCGCCGTAGCCTGTCCCGGCATATAGAAATTTGCTGCCTATCCTTGAATCGCTTCCCATTCCCTTTCTCACCTGGCTTATGTCTGCCCCGAGAAGCTCACAAAGGCTGGCTATTTCGTTCATGAAGCTGATTCGTGTTGCAAGCATTGCGTTTGCTGCATATTTCGTCAGCTCTGATGAAGGAATATCCATAAACAGGATGGGATGATTGTTGAGCACAAAAGGCATATAAAGGCTCCTCATTATCGAAGCCGTCCTCTCGTTGTCGATTCCGATTACAATTCTTTCAGGTTTAAGAAAATCGTCAACGGCCGCACCTTCCTTAAGGAATTCAGGATTGGATGCCATGTCGAACTGGATCTCAGAGTTTCTCCTATCGAGCTCTTCGCGTATTGCTTCCCTGATCTTTTCTGAAGTCCCGACAGGAACCGTGCTTTTTGTCACCACAACGGTATAATGGTTCAGGCACCTGCCGATTTCGCGTGCGACATTGATAACGTGACTGAGATCAGCCGATCCGTCCTCGCCCGGGGGAGTTCCGACAGCTATGAATATGACATCAGAGGTATCTACGGCATCTCTGATATCAGTTGTGAACCTGAGCCTTTTTTTAGCAGTATTCCTGCACACGATATTTTCAAGACCCGGCTCGTATATCGGTATCTCACCCCTGTTAAGCCTTTTGATTTTTTCCTCGTTATTGTCGACACAGGTGACATTCACTCCGCTTTCGGCAAAGCATGCGCCGGTGACCAAACCTACATAGCCGGAACCCACAACACTGATTCTCATGAAGTTTAAAGTGTTTTGTACTGTTAAAAATTAAACAAAGATAATACAACGGCCGGAAAGACGGAAATATTCAGATGATACCTTTGTGTAATCCTTAATGCCTATTGTCTGAAAGGAAGCAATTAACCACAAAGGGCACAATGGAAAAGAACGATGTTGCGGTTTACAACTTGTTGAATGTACCCGGGAACGAGTAAAAGAATTACGTAATTAATTACTGAATTAATTACGTAATTCTTATTAGTCATTCCGAACGGAACGCCAGCGGGTGAGGAATAATTTTACCTTTGTACGCTTCGTGCCAACCCTCGTGTCCTTTGTGGTAAAAAAAAGCAATTAAACACAAGGGCTATAAGGAAAACAGTAATATGCCATATTTAAGTTTGTGAATTCCAATCATGTAATATGGACCGTTTCAAAAAAATTTTTATCTTTGCATCCACTTTTTAAACAACATAATGTCTAACTTATTAAGTACTAGATTTTTTAACTTAAAATTATGACTGAAAACAAGAAGAAAGCAACCAAACCAGAAGTTGTTGAAGAAAATGAAACCACAGCTAAAAATCCCGGTGAACAGGCAACCGCCCAGGATTACGGTTTCGCACCCGCTCCAAAAAAAGAAAAGAAATCAAAAAAAGAAAACGACTCAGATGATACTGCAGTTGCAGTAGCTGAATCAACACCCGCTTCACCCGAAGAATTTGACTGGGAAAAATTTGAAAGTGAAGAAAACCGCACTTCACCGAAGTACAGGGAGTTTGAATCAATGTACGATGAAACTCTTTCGACGGTTGCTGTTGATGAAGTCGTGATTGGCACAGTAATCCAGATGACATCACGCGAAGTTGTGATCAACATCGGTTACAAATCAGAAGGTGTTGTCAGCCTTAACGAATTCCGCTACAATCCCAACCTGAAAGTCGGCGACAAGGTTGAAGTTTATGTAGAAAGCCAGGAAGACAAAAAAGGTCAGCTCCTGCTTTCACACAAAAAAGCCCGCGCAATCAATTCATGGGACAGGGTTAATGCTTCCCTGGAAAAAGATGAAGTCATTACAGGTTACATCAAATGCCGTACAAAAGGCGGTATGATCGTTGACGTATTCGGTATCGAAGCGTTCCTTCCCGGTTCGCAGATCGATGTTAAGCCGATACGCGATTACGATGTTTTTGTTGGCAAGACAATGGAATTCAAGGTTGTGAAGATCAACCAGGAATTCAAGAATGTCGTTGTTTCGCACAAGGCTCTTATTGAAGCTGAACTCGAACAGCAGAAAAAAGAGATCATTGCAAAACTTGAAAAAGGACAGGTTCTTGAGGGAACTGTTAAGAATATTACTTCATACGGTGTATTCATTGACCTCGGAGGTGTTGACGGACTTATCCACATCACCGATCTTTCGTGGGGCAGGGTTAATCATCCCGAAGAGATCGTTCAGCTCGACCAGAAGCTCAATGTCGTTATCCTCGACTTCGACGATGACAAGAAGAGGATCGCTCTCGGACTGAAACAGCTTACACCTCATCCTTGGGATTCAATTGATCCTGATCTCAAGGTAGGTGACAAGGTTAAGGGCAAAGTGGTTGTGATGGCTGATTACGGTGCATTTGTTGAAATAGCAACGGGTGTCGAAGGCCTTATCCACGTTTCGGAAATGTCATGGTCACAGCATCTTCGCAGTGCACAGGAATTTTTGAAAGTGGGACAGGAAGTTGAAGCAGTCATCCTTACGCTCGACAGGGCTGAAAGGAAGATGTCGCTGGGCATCAAGCAGCTCAAACCGGATCCATGGCAGAATATTGAAGAGAAATATACAGTTGGCTCAAAGCACACTGCAAGGGTGAGAAACTTCACCAACTTCGGTGTGTTTGTTGAAATAGAAGAAGGAGTCGACGGCCTCATCCATATTTCTGACCTTTCATGGACCAAGAAGATCAAGCATCCGGCCGAATTCACATCGATCGACGCTGAAATCGAAGTTGTTGTTCTCGAAATCGACAAGGAAAACAGGAGACTGAGCCTCGGCCACAAACAGCTCGAGGAAAATCCGTGGGATGTATTTGAAACTGTCTTCACGCTCGACTCAGTTCACGAAGGTACGGTTGTTGAAGTGTTCGACAAAGGTGCAGTCGTTGCTCTTCCTTACGGTGTTGAAGGATTTGTCACACCGAAGCATCTCGTTAAAGCGGACGGCACAACAGGCAAAGTTGACGAGAAGCTCCCGTTCAAGGTGATTGAATTCAACAAATCAGCCAAGAAGATCATCGTTTCTCACAGCAGGGTTTACGAGGATGAGAAAAAGGCAGCTGAATCTCCGGCAGCATCAAAAGCCGAGGCAGCTCCCAAGAAAACCTCGAGGAAACAGAAAACTGCATCAGAGAAAACAACTCTTGGCGATATATCCCAGCTTGCAGCACTGAAGGAAGAAATGGAAGAAAAGGAAAGCAAGAGCAGGAAAAAAGAGTAACAGCAGCGGTCTAAAAAAAGAGATCAAATTTCCGGTTAATTGAAAAAATATTTAAATTAGGGCTATAAAACTTAATTGGTATGGATTTCAATATCGAAAGCCGGGATAACAGCACTGTAATTCAGATACAGTCTGAAAAACTCGATACACACATAGCTCCGGCCTTAAAGTCGGAGCTTGTTCTTGTTTCAGGGAAAGGTGAAAAGAACATCATTCTTGACCTTGAAAAATGTCAGTACTGCGATTCATCCGGTTTAAGCGCCATACTGGTTGCAAACAGGCTGTGCAAGAATGCCGGCGGCACTTTTGTACTGTGCGGTCTGAACGAAGCTGTCGAAAGGCTGATAACAATTTCACAGCTCGATACAGTTCTGACAATAACGAAATCTGTCAACGAGGCTGAAAAAATGATCTCCTGAGCAGTGCCGCAGAGTGCCCTGAAAGTAACCATTCTTGGCAGCAGCTCTGCACTGCCCACATCTGAAAGATATCCGAGCGCTCATGTGCTTAATGCACGTGAGCGCTTATTTTTAATCGATTGCGGTGAAGGAACGCAGATGCAGCTCCGGAAATCGAAAATACGGTTCGGAAAGATCAACCATATCTTCATCAGCCACCTGCATGGCGATCATATTTTCGGCCTTTATGGCCTTCTTTCCACATTCAGCCTCATGGGCAGAAAAGCGCCATTGCACCTTTATGCGCCTGAGAATTACGGTACGATACTGGTTTCACACCTGGCTGATTTTGATATCCGCCTGGCATTCGACATCGATTTCATTCCACTCGCCGGACAAGATCCCGTGCAGGTTCTCGACGAAAAGCTGATAACAGTAACAGCTTTCCCCCTGCAGCACAGGGTGCCCTCTTTCGGTTTCCTTTTCAGGGAAAAGCCTAATCTCAGGAATGTCATCAGGGAAAAAATAGAGGAATATAAAATACCCGGGTTAAGGATACCAGCAATAAAAAAAGGGGAGGATTTCATTACTTCTGAAGGCAATGTCGTTCCAAACAGTGAGCTTACGCTGCCGCCTCCTGAGCCTTTGTCCTATGCATATTGCAGCGATACACATTATTTCAGCAGGCTGTCGTCGTTTGTAAAGGGAGTAACGATGCTTTATCATGAAGCAACTTTTGATAAGTCACTTAATGAACTGGCAGATGTTACCGGGCATTCAACAACAGAAGATGCTGCCAGGGTTGCCTTGGAAGCCGGTGCAAAAAAGCTTGTTATAGGTCATTATTCAGCAAGATACAGGGATGTGAATTTCCTGGTGGAGGAAGCAAGGCAGATCTTCCCGGAGACATACCCCGCGATAGACGGGAATACCTATGATATAGGTTAATTCAGATATTTGGCGGAAAATTCATTCCACTCCTCATAGTGCCTGCCGATCACCCTTGGAAATTTATGCTGCCCGCCTTCCTTTCCTTTCATCTTCAGCCAGTCATAGAAAACCCCGGAGGGTAATACTTCAACCTGGACCTCGCGGAGGGCCGCCTTTCTTTCGACCGCATAATCGTCATTCAAAACAGCCAGGGTACGGTCGAGCAAATGTCGGAAAGCTTCCTTGTCCCTGATGATGTCATCGGTTCCTATGTACCATTTATGTGCGAACAGGTTATCAGATGGAATGCCCGCCACTGTAAATTCCTTTATACAGATGTTCATCTTTTCGGAGACTTCACTGATGGCCCTGGTCATATTATCAACGCTGAGGTGCTCACCACAAAGGCTGAGAAACTGTTTAGTCCTGCCGGTAATGATGATCTCAAAGTCATTTGCAGATACAAAGCGGATCGTATCCCCGATAAGGTAACGCCATGCGCCGGCATTTGTCGAGATGAGGAGAGCGTATTCATCGTTCTCGCTGACCTGGTCGATCGTCAGGACTTCAGGATTGGGCAAGAGGCTTCCGTCAGCCTTGAAATTGCCCGAATTAAATGGAATAAATTCAAAAAACACGCCATTGTCAAGAGACAGTTGCATTGCATGGTCTTTTTTGCGCTGGTAGGCAAGGAAACCTTCGGAGGCAAGATATGTTTCAAGGAAAAAAACCTCTTTGCCGATAAGCTTTTCAAAGCTCTTCCTGTAAGGGGCGAAATGAACGCCTCCGTGGGCAAAAACCCTGAAGTTCGGCCATATATCGTGAATCGTACTCAGGTTATAATGATCGATTATCCTCTCCAGGAGCATCTGAACCCAGGCCGGCACACCGCACATGCCGCCGATATTCCAGTCGCGTGCTTTCAGAACGATCTTGTTCAGCTTGGTGTTCCAGTCACGTTCCCGTGAAATGATCCCGGGTTTGTAAAAGCCGTCAAACCAGAATGGTAGCCTGCCGGCTATAATTCCGCTCAGGTCGCCTTCAAAATACTTCTCCCTGTTCACAAGTGTTGTGCTTCCTCCAAGCATCAGGATGCTGCTTTGGTAAAATTCAGGAGGAAGGTCAAAATCTGCGACGGAAAGAAGCTGCCTGATCCCGGCGCGTCTTATTGACCTGATCATATCCTGTGTGATCGGCACCCTTTTGCTTGAATCATTCGAGGTACCGGATGTAAGGCCGAAATACTTCACCCTGCCGGGCCAGGTAACATTCTCCCTTCCTTCGAGAAGCTTATGCCAGTACTGGTTGAATAAAGTTTCGTAGTCATATATCCTGACCTGCTTCTGAAAATCACGAACAAAATCCTGACTTTTCAGCAGATCGTTAAACCCATTGTCTTTCCCGAAAGATGTATTTTTTGCCTTGTTCAGCAATCTGTAAAGAATATCTTTCTGCACATTGTGGTTCAGGTGTTTCCTTTCGAGGCTGTTCTTCTTCGCTACCACCACTCCGTGCAGAATTGAACCTGCAATTGCCATAAGAATAATGATTGAATTGAAAGTAAATGTAGCAAAAAATAGATAAAAAGACGCCTGGCATTAGATCAGCTGTTTAATACCACCTGATGATTTATATGACATACTGAATCAAAGCAATGCCATAAATTATAAGGATTTACCTATCTTTGATCTTTTTTATAAAAGATGCTCGAAAAGATCCTCATACTCGACTTTGGTTCCCAGTATACCCAGCTTATCGCAAGAAGAATTCGTGAACTGAACGTTTATTGTGAAATTCACCCGTTCAATCATTTTCCGGCTCCCGATGCTTCAGTCAGGGGAGTTATCCTGTCCGGAAGCCCCTCGTCGGTCCGTGATAAAAACGCTCCCAACCCGGATCTTACGGGTATCAGGGGTAAGTATCCTTTACTCGGTGTTTGTTACGGCGCACAGCTGCTTGTCCAGAAGTCGGGTGGAGAGGTTCAGGCATCATCCACGAGGGAGTACGGCAGGGCAAAACTGGTTTCAATTGACCAGGGAGACCCGCTCTTCACAGGGATACACACAGGCACACAGGTTTGGATGTCGCATGGTGACACGATCATCAATCTTCCCCCGGCTTTCAGGATTACGGGATCGACTCCCGATGTGAAGGCCGGTGCTTACCATATTGAAGGTGAAAAAACATGGGGGATCCAGTTCCATCCGGAAGTGTATCATACAACGGAAGGCTCGGGGATGCTGAAGAATTTTGTGCTGGATATCTGCGGGTGCAGGGGCGACTGGACCCCGGAATCCTTTGTCGACTCGACTATATCGGACCTCCGGAATAAACTCGGAGACGATAAGGTGATACTTGGATTATCGGGAGGCGTAGATTCCAGCGTTGCAGCAGTGCTTCTGAACAGGGCAATCGGGAAAAACCTTCACTGCATTTTTGTCGACAACGGCCTTCTGCGAAAAAATGAGTTCGGGAAAGTCCTTGAATCATATAAAGGTCTTGGACTTAATGTTTCCGGGGTGGACGCATCGGACAGGTTCCTCGACAGGCTCGAAGGGATAAGTGACCCTGAGAAGAAAAGAAAGATAATTGGAAACGTCTTCATAGATGTCTTCGACACTGAAGCTTCAAAGATAAAGGATGTGAAATGGCTTGCCCAGGGAACCATCTATCCTGATGTTATTGAATCGGTATCGGTGAAAGGGCCATCCGCAACCATTAAATCACATCACAATGTGGGCGGTTTACCTGAAAAAATGCATTTGAAAGTTGTTGAGCCGCTCAGGCTGCTTTTCAAGGATGAGGTGAGAAAAGTGGGCCGTACGCTTGAAATCCCCGATTCAATACTCAAACGCCATCCTTTTCCCGGTCCCGGGCTTGCCATACGCCTACTTGGCGCTATGACAAGAGAGAAGCTGACCATGCTCAAGGAAGCAGATGATATCTTCATCGAAGGGTTGAAAAAGCACGGTTTATATGATTCAGTGTGGCAGGCTGCAGTCATACTTCTTCCGGTTCAATCCGTAGGTGTTATGGGTGATGAGCGTACCTACGAAAATGCGGTTGTACTCAGGGCAGTCACCTCAACCGATGGCATGACTGCCGACTGGTCGCACCTGCCATATGATTTCCTTGGACTCATTTCGAACGAAATAATCAACAGGGTCAAAGGTATCAACAGGGTTGTGTATGACATCAGCTCCAAACCACCTTCAACTATAGAATGGGAGTAAAGGCAGGGGCATGGGGTATGGGGCAGGGAGCAAGGAGAAAGAAGCAAGGAGCAAGGGGCAGGGAGCAAAGTAAAAATAACATAAATAGAGTACTGGCCTGTGCGAAAGGATTCCCCTCCCCGGAGGGGGCAGGGGTGGGTTAGTAATGATCAGACAATAAATGGCAACCCGTTACAAACTTTACACTCAATAATTTGTTGCATAATAAAACTTACAAATACAACGATATGAAGAGAATTGCGTTGGCAGCATCGATGCTGGCAGCAATATTATTATTTGCACAGCCTGTCAGGTCGCAGGTGTTGAGCGAAGGAACTTTCAAGATCGCAAGGACATTCGGGCTTATTGAGGCTTTCTATGTCGACTCTGTCAACACTGACATGCTTACGGAAAAGGCAATTATTGAAATCCTCAAGAACCTTGATCCCCATTCGACTTATATCTCCGCAAAAGATGTCAAGGAGATGAACGAGCCACTAACAGGCAATTTCGAAGGCATCGGAATTTCGTTCAACCTTTTGCGCGATACGATCATCATAATTGAACCTGTGCCCGGCGGACCTTCTGAAAAAGTCGGCATAAAGGCAGGCGACAGGATCCTTACAATAAATAACGAGAAGGTCACTGGCATAAAGATGACTACGGCCGATGTAAGAAAAAGACTGATGGGGCCCAAAGGAACGAAGGTCAATATCAGCGTGAGCAGGAGAGGAACTCAGGATCCTGTCGAGTTTACCATTCTGCGCGATAAAATTCCTATTTACAGCCTCGATGCAGCTTATATGCTTGACGACCAGACAGGATATGTCAAGCTGAACAAATTTGCAGCCACTACAGAAAAAGAATTCATGAAAGCTGTCGACAGCCTCAGGAGAAAGAACATGCAGAACCTGGTCCTTGACCTCAGGGGCAATGGTGGCGGATATATGCTTGCAGCGACAGCTATCGCCGAAAAATTCTTCCCGGATCAAAAGCTGCTTGTCTTTCTTCAGGGAAGGAAAACCCCGAGGCAGGATTATAAATCTTCCGGTGGCGGCTCACTTTCATCGACGAGGGTGATAGTCCTCACAGACGAGGGTTCAGCCTCGGCAAGCGAGATCCTTGCGGGCGCGATCCAGGATTGGGATCGGGGGCTTGTAATGGGCAGGAGGACATTCGGCAAGGGATTGGTCCAGAATGGCTTCTATCTCAACGACGGATCAATGATAAGGCTGACCATAGCACGGTATTATACTCCTACAGGCAGGTCGATCCAGAGACCCTACAATGAAGGATATGACAAGTATATGGAGAATTTTGTGAAGAGGTTCAGTGACGGCGAGCTGCTGACCTCAGACAGTATTCATATGCCGGATTCGCTCAAATTCAAAACGCTTGTCAATAAGCGGACTGTTTACGGCGGAGGCGGTATTATGCCCGACGTTTTCGTTTCACTCGACACTTCATACAGCACTCTTTATTTTCAAAAGCTGTTTGCGAAGAACGTGCTTAACACCTTCGCACTGGAGTATTTCGATAAAAACAGGACGAACCTGACTTCACAGTACAGGAATTTCAGTGATTTTAAGAACTCTTTCAGAATAACTCCCGAAATACTCAAGGCTTTCACCGAAAAAGCAGAAAAAGATGGTGTTAAATATGATGAGGAACAATTCAGCAGGTCGAAGGACGAAATAATGCTTGTTTTGAAGGGGCTGCTTGCCACAAACATCTGGCAGACAAGCGAATATTACCAGATAATCAATCAGAACGACAAGGTTATTGCCGAGGCTCTGAGATATATGAGCGATAAGAAAACGTACAATTCAGTCCTGGGCAACCGGTAATTTCATTCGAAGTGATGAAATTCGTAGCCAAAACCCTTTATGGACTGGAGAATATGCTTGCAGCTGAGCTCACGGAACTGGGTGCTTCAGATGTGAAAGCTGCTAACAGGGCTGTTCTTTTCGAAGGCGACAAATACCTTCTCTACCGGGCAAACTACAGCCTCAGAACAGCACTGTCAATACTCATGCCGGTAAGCGAATTCCGGGTGCGTTCAAAGGATGACCTGTACACACATGCTCTTCGCATCAACTGGAGCAGGTACATGGACGCTGAAGATACTTTTTCTGTTGTTCCGGTTGTAATGTCGCCTCATTTCGAACATTCGGGGTACGCAGGGCTGGTCGTGAAAGATGCCGTTGCAGACTATTTCAGGAATAAAACCGGAAAAAGGCCTTCGGTCAATTCGGATGATCCTTCAATTTTGATCAACCTTCATATCAGCAATGATCTTGCGACTGTTTCGCTCGATTCATCTGTTGCTCCGTTGTTCAAGCGCGGTTACAGGAAAGAGCAGTCAGCAGCGCCCCTGAATGAGGTTCTTGCCGCAGGCATCCTGATGATTTCCGGATGGAACTGCAGAACCGACATCGTGGATCCTATGTGCGGTTCAGGCACATTCTCAATCGAAGCAGGGCTGATGGCATGCAAAATCGCACCCGGGAAATTCAGGAGCAGCTATGGCTTTATGAAATGGAGAGATTTCGACAACAGCCTTTTTGAAAAAATGAAGCAGGATTGTGAAAAAGAACGTGTTGCACCATCGGTTAAGATTGAAGCAAGCGACATTTCACAGCAGGCAGTGGAACAATCAGCTGTAAATATCAATTCTGCCGGGCTTAAAGAGATTATTTCCCTGAGAAGAGCAGATTTCAGGGAAACCGGCAGGGAACAGAGCGGGCAAAAATTCATCTTTATCAATCCCCCTTATGGACTGAGGCTTCAGCCCGAAGAACTTGACAGCATTTACAGCATGATAGGAACAACCCTTAAGCATCATTACCCGGGTTGCACTGCCTGGATCATCACCCCCAATCTGGAGGCCATCAGGCATATCGGTCTCAGGCCGAAGGAGAAGCACACCCTCTATAACGGGGCACTTGAATGTGTTCTCCTCAGGTATGAAATGTATGAGGGAACGAAAAAAACAGCAGCGAAAGACTCCCGTCCATGAAGCTATCTTCAGTTTTGCCATTAAAATTTTGTAACTTCATATTTTTATTATATTTGTTACATAAAAAATTGACCCCTTACCAAAAGTGAAGCTTCAATGAGCTTTAACATTGAGAATTATTTGAAAGAACAGAAGGATGGGAATGTTATCCTCTTTTACAGGGGCAATATAGATTCCGATGTGATCAACCATATTCTCGATACAGTTGAGGGTAAGATGGTAGAGGCTGATGAGAATCCCAAACTGAGGAAGAAAGTGTATAATGTTCTTGTCGAAAGCCTCCAGAACCTGTTCCATCATGTAGATAAAGTGCCTTCTGATTTTGAGGACCAGAAATCCGAAAAGTTTGGTATGCTTCTCGTCAGGACAGTGGATGATTCATATAAAATAACAACCGGGAATTTCGTCCATTCTGAGAATGTTGAAAAGCTTGAGGAAAAAATTAAACGGATTAACAGGTCAAGTCACGATGAAATAAAAGAGCTTTATAAATTCATCCTCAACCATCAGCGGATTTCTGCAAAAGGTGGGGGAGGGCTTGGACTTGTCGATATAGCCAGGAAGACAGGAAACAAGCTTGGGTATTCATTCATACCGTATAATAACGATTATTCATTTTTTTACCTTAACATTCTGGTAAATCAGGAAACAGAAAACATAAATTAAAATTTTACAAAAATGGAACCGATCAATATCGAAGGAACCCCGAAGACACCGACAGTGAAATTTGATTCATCAGCTGGCGTATTTGAAATTAAAGGACGCTCGATACCTGAAAATTCAGTCGAGTTCTACAAGCCCCTTGTTGACTGGCTGGACAATTACAAGGAATCCCCGCTTCCAAAAACAACTGTAAATATCAGGCTTGAGTATTTCAACACAAGCTCATCGAAATGCATCCTCGATGTATTCAAGAAGCTTGAAGCTATCCACAAAGCCAAGAATGAAGTTGAAGTTAACTGGTACTATGAGGAGGATGATGAGGATATGCTTGAAGCAGGTGAGGACTATGAATCAATTATCAGGGTCCCGTTCAAAATGATTGAAATTGTTGAATAACAACCTCTCAAAACTTGTCATAACCAGATCGATTGTTCCAGAAAAAACAAAAAAGGGTGTCGTGCGACACCCTTTTTTGTTGTAAGGGCACAAGATTTTCTGCCCTTACGTTATGTCATTGGTTTATTTATCCGAACCCTTTCTCTTCTTTCCAAACACAGTCTCTCCGGAATCGAGTGCTTTCTTAAGAAGCCTCAGGTACAGCACCAGGTAGAGGCCGATAGTCATTGTCCACAACACGGCGACGTTCACAGCGTAAGTATCGATATCCCTTCCGAACACTCTCTTTGTGGGGGAATAAAAATGGGCCCTTACGAAACTATGCTTGGGATCCATGTAAATGGGATCGAGCTTCTGTACTATTTCGCCCCTGAATTCAATGATCTTGTCACTTTCATTGCCATTGGTCACAAAATCATCAAGCGATTCGTTGGCATATTCCTCCTTAAGCCTGAGGAACCTGGCATTGTCCTGGGATTGGAGTCGCGTGATGAGAGCATCTTTCCTGTTGTTTGCTTCATTGTAATATGACACATATTTGCTTCTCACTGCTTTGACATACTCCTGTGCAGCCGCTACAACCTCAGGTGTTACCTTGTCAGGTGTAAGGTTGTCAATGTATGGGAATTTCAGCTCAGGAGATTCCTGCATCTCTTTTTTAAATTCATTATAAACAAGCCGGAGGTTATTGTTGAAATCATCTCGTCTGGTTCCTTTTCCAAGATCGTTCTGCACACTTTCAAGTTTCCCTTTTACCGTGTTGACCCAGTAATCTTTCTTGAATTTCGCCTTGCTCATGGCTTTATCGTAGGGATAGAAGTGCCGCTCATAGTCGTTGTAGATGAACTGTTTTACGGCAAGCGCTTCATATCCCCATCTTGCAGTAATGAGCTCACCATAGAAAGGTATCTCAACAGGCGAAGAAATCTCAGGATTGAGCTTTTCAAATTTCACCATTACGCCGCTGAGAATGATTTGCGGTATTACCAGGAAAGGAATAAGGATGTAAATTGTAACGACGGTCTTGAAGCTGTCAGAAATTACAAGACCCAGCATGTTTGCACCAGCCCATGCAGTGAAAAGCACAAGCCAGTATTGGAAGAGCATGCCCTTTATTCCCGTAATTGAGTTTCCGACAATTACAAAAGTGAGCGCCTGGATTGCCGAAATTGCAAACTGCACGAATACCTTTGAAGTAAGATAGCTGTTCCAGCTGAGGTTTAGAAAAGCTTCCCTCTTCAGTATTTTCCTGTCTTTTATTATTTCTTCAGCGCTGACTGTCAGCCCCATGAAAATTGCCACGATAACGGACATGAAAAGATAAATAGGCAGGTTTGAGTTATCGTACAGGGTATATTTAACTCCTGCGTCGCTTTCATCGAAATACCGGATCATTCCTGCAAGAAAGAATGCCAGGATGGGCGCTTCGAGGAGAGTGATCAGCAGGTACTGCGTGTCTGCAACCTTCGAAAGTATGTCACGTTTTATGAATACGATTATCTGGCTGAGCTTGTTCGGCGTTTTGAAGTTTATTTCCGGTATGGAAGTCCCCCGTTCGAGCTTCTGCTCCCTTACTTCTGATTTGTACAGTTCGCTCCAGTCTGCAGGCGCTATCCTTCGGACATCGGTGGGTTGCCCGCTTTCATTGAATACCTTGGTTTCGACGATGTTGAATATCTGTTCGGGATTCACATTGCCGCAGACGTAACATTCGCTTTCATTGTAATTTGCCTGTTCTATCTTCCGTTTGAAATATTCGATTGAATCGACAGGGTTGCCATTGTAGATCAGGAATCCGCCCGTATCCAGAATTATCAGCTTGTCAAACATTTTGAATATCTCGGACGAAGGCTGATGGATTACGATAAAGAGAAGCTTACCCTTACGGGCGAGCTCTTTCAGGAGGTCAAGGATATTTTCTGAATCCCTTGAGGAAAGGCCCGATGTAGGCTCATCCAAAAACATTATTGCCGGCTCCCTTATGAGCTCAAGCGAGATGTTAAGCCTTTTCCTCTGTCCTCCGCTTATTTTTTTATTCAACGGGCTGCCAACCTTCATGTCCCGGATTTCATATAGACCGAGGTTCTTAAGAACATTGTCTACCCTGGTCACTATTTCCTCTTCAGAAAGGTTGTCAAAGCACAGCTTTGCATTATAGTAGAGGTTTTCAAAGACACTCAGCTCTTCAATCAGGAGGTCATCCTGGGATACATAGCCGATAAGCCCCTTAACTTTTTCCCTGTCCCTGTGAATGCTGACACCATTGATGAGGACTTCACCGTCGTATGGATCATTTGTCCCGTTAAGTACGCTAAGAAGGGTGGATTTTCCGGCGCCGCTTGCGCCCATTATGCCAACCATCCTTCCCGACTCCTCCTTGAAGCTCATGTGATGTATGCCGACAGCGCCGCTCTTAAACCTGTATTCAAGATTGTTAACCTCATACACAACCCTGGATGCCCTGAACTCTTCTTTCATGAACTGCATTGTAACATCCCAGTAGTATATGGGCGACACCTTGTAGCCTTTTATCGATGAGCCCTGGCTGAATGGATATACTTTCTGTTCCTGCAGAAGCTGACCGTTCATGGAGAGCTCGCCTGAGCCCTTGAACCTTGTGAAATACTTGTTTACAGAGGGTACATACAGTATCCATATCATCCCTTTCAGCAGATCCTTGAAAAGGTGCTTTGCCGAACCCCGTTCAAACTCCTTCTGACCGTTAATGACCAGCATATTTGGAGTTGAAGGTATGTTTTCGAATGGATTCAGGACAAACCGTTCAATCTCTTCATATTCCTCGGATGTGATGTTCAATCCTTCGGCAAGGGTGCTGATAAAACCCAGCTCAAGCGGGCTGACCTCGCCGCCCGATTTGCAAAATTCAAGCACCTGGATGACCACAACGATCCTCTGCTCCTGGTCGAGCATTCCCTGCTCATTTATCTCCTTGCAAAGTTTCCTTATCCTGATTGCAATTGCTCCTTCGCGCCTTTCAGCGCTGCTCTTTTCAAGCTTCTTCCTTGCTTCATCATACTCCTTGTCGTAGATGGCCAGGTATTTTTTTACCAGCTCCTGGTTGAGCAATCGCCGGAGAAAAGCTTCTACAACACCCCTTCTTTCCGCATCATTTGACTGAGGCCTTGCAATAATGGCAAAAAGCTGCATAAGGGTCTCAAGGATCTTCTCACTCATGGTTAGGTTATTGGTTTGGGCTGAAGATATGAAATTCGTTTTATTTCATGTACCTGTTGCCGATTATTCTTATCAACAGGTTATTTCCCCGTTTTTTTCTTCTTTTTCTTCTGCACTGAGAATCCGAATTTTCCTATCCTTTTTCCCATCTGGTAATATTTGCCGTGGGAATAGCAAAGCAGTCCTGAATCGTTCAGTTTGAACAACCCCGTTTTAACATCAATTAATTGTTCATCGGCATGAACCGCAACTACCTCTGAAATAAACATATGATGCGAGCCGAGATCCTTTATTTCCTTCACAACGCATTCGATGTTGACGGGAGACTCCTCGATCATCGGCGCTTTCACCTTCGATGCAGGTACGGCAGTCAATCCCATCTCCTCAAATTTTTTGTGCTTGCTGCCTGATTTTACACCACACCAGTCGGTAACAAAAGCAAGGTCAGCCGTAGTAAGGTTGATCACAAATTCCCTGTTCTTCTTTATAATGTTAAAGGAATGCCGCTGCGGCCTTACAGAGATGTAGCACATGGCCGGGTCGGTGCAAATGGTTCCGGTCCATGACACTGTCAGAATATTGTATTCTTCAGGTTTAGCCCCGCAGCTTACCATTACAGCAGGCAACGGATAGATCATAGTTCCTGGTTTCCAGATTATTTTGGCCATTTTGTTTAACTTTTATTCAAAGGTAATAAAAAGTGCCTAAAGTGCCTAGAGTGACCAGGGTGGGAAAGATGTATACTTGCGTAGGCACCCCTCGCCTTCAGGAGAGGGGACGGAGGTGAGGTTGACGAGTATAGAATTGACATATTGACATATTTATTTGTTATACAAATGCCAAAGTTGCCAATCCTGCATGATGGCAACAATTTTGCATATGCTTTAAAAAATTATTTAAAATGAATCTGAATAATTTCACGTTAAAGGCACAGGAATCGGTGCAGCAGGCTTTCAATATTGCTGCATCGAAGGGTCAGCAGGCAGTGGAATGCGCACATATACTGAAAGGTGTGATGACCGAATCGGAAAGCATCACCAGCTTCCTTTTCGGGAAGATGGGCGTTAACGCTGTTTCGCTTGCAAGGGATCTCGACAGCCTTGTCGATACGTACCCTAAAGTGTCAGGTGCAGAATCATATATATCTTCAAGTGCATCGGAAGCTTTCAGGAAAGCAGGAGATCATGCCGCAAAGATGAAGGACAAATACGTTTCCTCCGAGCATCTCCTCATGGGCATACTTGACACCACGGATAAGGCTTCACAGTTGCTGAAGGACCATGGTGTTAACATGAAAGACCTGAAGGCTGCCATAGCCGAGCTGCGGAAGGGAGCAAAAGTCGAGAGCCAGACCTCCGAAGAAACTTTTGATTCGCTGAACAGGTATGCAATAAACCTGAATGAAAGGGCAAGATCGGGTAAGCTCGATCCTGTGATCGGGCGTGATGATGAAATAAGGAGAATACTCCAGATACTTACAAGGAGGACAAAGAACAACCCGCTTCTGATAGGTGAGCCTGGTGTCGGGAAAACTGCCATAGCAGAAGGGCTTGCCCACAGGATAATCCGCGGCGATGTGCCTGAGGATATCAAATCAAAAACGATTTTTTCGCTCGACATGGGTGCGCTGATTGCCGGCGCCAAATACAAGGGTGAATTCGAGGAAAGGCTGAAATCAGTTGTCAATGAGGTCATCCAGTCGAACGGGGAAATAGTCCTGTTCATCGATGAGATACATACTCTTGTGGGAGCCGGCAAATCCGAAGGGGCCATGGATGCAGCCAACATCCTTAAGCCAGCCCTTGCAAGAGGCGAGCTCAGGGCAATCGGAGCGACCACGCTGAACGAGTACCAGAAATATTTCGAGAAGGACAAGGCACTCGAACGCCGTTTCCAGGTGGTGATGGTGGATGAACCCGGAAGAGCTGACTCCATCTCCATTCTCAGGGGCATACGTGAAAAATATGAAGCACATCATAAGGTTATCATCAGGGATGAAGCAATCATAGCCGCTGTGGACCTCTCGACAAGGTATATCACTGACAGGTATCTTCCCGATAAGGCGATCGACCTTATCGATGAGGCTGCTTCAAGGATGAGGCTCGAGATGAACTCTGTGCCGGAGGAAATAGATGAGGCACAAAGAACAATTGCAAGGCTCGAGATCGAGAAAGAGGCTCTCAAAAGAGACGGTGATACATTCAAGGCTGACAAGATCTCACGCGAGCTCGCAGACATGCAGTCGAGGAAGGATGCGCTCATAGCCGACTGGAAGTCTGAAAAGGAAATGATAGATAAAGTGCAGAACAAGAAAGAGGAAGTCGAAAACCTCAAGTTTGAAGCTGATCAGGCAGAGAGAATGGGCGATTATGGCAAGGTTGCCGAGATCAGGTATGGAAAAATAATCCAGCTTGAGAAGGAAATTGCCTCCTTCAAGGAAGAAATTGACAGGAAACGCAGCAAAGGCTCCCTTGTTAAGGAAGAAGTCACATCCGAGGATATTGCTGCGATTGTTTCAAAATGGACAGGGATACCGGTTTCAAGGATGCTTGAAAGCGAAAAGGAAAAGCTCCTCAGGCTTGAAGATGAGCTTCATAAGAGGGTCGTCGGCCAGGATGAAGCCATCGCGGCTGTTTCAGATGCAGTTAGAAGATCGAGGGCAGGTTTGCAGGATCAGAAAAGACCTGTCGGATCTTTTATCTTTATAGGCACAACAGGTGTCGGCAAGACGGAGCTTGCAAGGGCTCTGGCCGAATTCCTGTTCAACGATGAAAATCTTATGACGAGGATCGACATGTCCGAATACCAGGAAAGGCATTCCGTTTCACGCCTTATCGGGGCTCCTCCGGGATATGTGGGTTACGAGGAGGGAGGACAGCTGACCGAAGCTGTAAGACATAAACCTTATTCGGTGGTTCTTCTCGATGAGATAGAAAAAGCCCATCCCGATCTGTTCAACCTCCTGCTGCAGGTGCTCGATGAAGGAAGGCTCACTGATAACAAGGGACGCACGGTCAACTTCAGGAATGTCATAATAATAATGACGTCAAACCTTGGGTCTGAGATGATCCGCGACAGGATGGAACAGTGGAACAACAGGATGCCAGAAGACGAAGAAGAAAAGCTGAGAAGTGATATTCTCCTGCTGCTAAGAAAATCTCTGCGTCCCGAGTTCCTTAACAGGATCGATGAGATTGTCATGTTCAAGCCTCTCGATGAGGAACAGATAAAACAGATAGTGAAAATGCAGCTGGAAGGAATAAACCATATGCTCGAGGAATACAGGCTTAATCTAAAGGTAACTGACGAAGCGCTTGACTGGCTTGCCGTGAGAGGTTACGATCCCCAGCTTGGAGCAAGGCCGGTAAAGAGACTGATACAAAAGGAAATAGTAAATGAGCTGTCAAAGGAGATCATAGCCGGTAAAGTTGCCCGTGAGGATACTATCATAATAGATGCGGACGGCGATCGTCTGTCTTTCAGGCGGGAGAGAGTGGCGGAGCCTGCTATCTGAAAGA
>DATGWQ010000226.1:0-1642 GCA_035299385.1 Bacteroidales bacterium
CAAGGAATGGCTGGTTAAATGGAAGTCCGGCTAATCCCGGATCGCTATTTCTTATATTGATAGCGAGGGTTAAGCACTGGCCTAACAGGGTATTTTTTCTGAGGTTATTATTATTTTCATAACAGATATAATCCTTGTTAAGAGCTGCCTGTTTGCCTCCTGAAGGAAGAACTTCCTCAATACATTCAGCACCACCCTCACCATCAGTAGAGTAATAAGAATGACCATCACGACCTACAGTGATTCCGGTTGGAGTAAGTAGTTCAACCAGACGGTCATGCTGTGAAAGGCCACTGCAGTAGCTGCCACCTGGTTGTCCCCAGCCACCCATCGTAAGGGTGCAGTTTTCACTTGCAGGAGTACATACAATGGTATATTCGCAGGAAACCTCACATCCATTGGCATCAGTGATGACCAATATGAATGTTGCAGCATCATCCGACATAGCGTTAAATGTAATAGTGGTAGTGTTAACCGGACTCGTTATTACCCAATCAGAACCTGGAGCAAGACTCCAGGAAACTGAAGCATAAGGAACGTTGATGGTTGCCGTGAGTGTATTGTTTACCATCTGACAGAATACAGGGTTACCGTTATTTACAACATAATCAACATCTTCAGCACAATCGTATGTAATATCGATCGTGAACTCGCATGTTTCTTCATTGTCGCAAAGATCAGTAGCTGAGTAAACAACTGTGTGAATACCCGGCAACAGGTCATTGAAATACAACGGGAATACCGGATCTTCAATCAGCGTACCGTCTAATGTAACAGTAAATATGATATCCTCTACATCTGTACAATTATCACTGTACTCCGGCTCTGTCAGAACCACATCGGGACACCACTGAGCAAAGCTGGTGGGGCAGGTGATGGTTGGTGGAATCTCATCAACGACTGTAAATGTATAAACCCAATCATGTGTATTTCCTTCACAGTCACAATAAGTCCATGTATACGTAATGGTTCCGTCGCAAACCACATAAGTACCTCCCAGAACTGGTCCTGTTGGAGTAATTAGATTACCACAGTTGTCGTATACTGTCGGTGGTACAGGTTGATAAGCCTCGGAAGCACAGGCAATGGTCTCGCCATCATCGGCAGGCATGTCGAAGTCTTCATACTCGATGGTAAAGGTATAGGTCCAGTTGTGGTTATTGCCTTCACAATCTGCGTAGTTCCATACATAGGTAACATTGCCTTCGCACTCAGGTGTGCCGCTAACAACAGGACCGCTTGGAGTGATCAGCTCATTGCAGTTGTCATATACGGTTGGAGGCGTTGGTGTATAAAGCTCGGAAGCGCAGGCAATGATCTCGCCATCATCTGCAGGCATGGTGAAGTCTTCATACTCTATGGTAAAGGTATAGGTCCAGTTGTGGTTATTACCCTCACAATCTGCATAGTTCCATACATAGGTAACGATACCCTCGCATGCAGGAGTCTGGCTTACAACAGGTCCTGTAGGAGTGATGGCATCACCGCAGTAATCATTAACTGCTGGAGGAGTTGGAGTATAGAGGTCATCAGCGCAGGCAATGATCTCGCCATCATCTGCAGGCATTGTGAAGTCTTCAACATCCTCCACCACAAACGTTGATCCGCAACTCTCCTCATCCTCACAATACCCTTCTCCATT